>CAYODC010000068.1:4287-9447 GCA_964402575.1 uncultured Verrucomicrobiota bacterium | reverse complement strand
GCGCGACAACCAGATGCTGCGCGACCTGTTGGGGTTTGTGCGGCGCTTTCCCAACCGCTTGGTTTCGTGCGAGGTGATCGGCCGCGACAGCACGGGCTGGTGGCAGACGATCCGCTTGGACAAGGGGGTGGCGGCGGGAGTGGCGGCCGGCCGGGCGGTGATTACGCCGGAAGGGCTGGTGGGGCGGACGATGTCGGTTTCGGAGCGCACGGCGGATGTGCTGCTGCTGTCGGATCCGTCCTGCAAGGTGGCGGCGCGGATTGTCCGGCCGGGCGTGTTCGGAGTGATGACGGGCTTGGGAACGAAGCCGGGCGAGCAGCCGGCGGGCCGGATGGATTATCTTTCCCGGACCGCGGACGTGCAGCCGGGGGATGAAGTGGTAACCTCGGGACTGGGCGGGGTGTTTCCGAAAGGGCTTTTGGTGGGGCGGGTGGAGCGGGTGGAGATGCACGAGGCCGGGCTCTACCAGGTGGCGTGGATTCAATGCGCCGCGGAACTCGGCCAGTTGGAATACGCTTTTGTGGCGGCCACGGAGGAGGATTTGGAGGCGGCGGATCCGGGGGTGGGCGGGGTGGATGAATCCCTGGAACCGATCGAGGGGGAAGCCCCGTGAAGCTGTTGATGTTGCTGTTCTGGCTGATTGCCGGCGGAACCGCGCAAGTGCTGGTGCCCGCGTGGCGCCACATGGGGCAGCCGGCCTTTCCGTTCCTGCTGGGGGTATCGCTGTATGCGGCGGTGAACCAGAAGCCGCGCTCGTTTGTGGCGGCGGCCTTGCTGGCCGGGGTGCTGGAGGATTCCCTGAGCCTGGCTCCGCTGGGTTTTTCCACCTGCGCTTTTCTCGTGGCGGGCGGGGTGGCGATGCTGTTGCGCGAGGATTTCTATGCGGATAAGGCGAGGATTGTGATGGGTTTTGGCGCGTTGTGCGCCGCGGCCTCGACGGGGGTGATGGGCCTGCTGCTGCGGATGCAAGGACTGGTGGGGATGACGGGCGGGGATTTGTGGAGGCGGATGGCGGGGTCGGCGGTCCTGGGGGCGGTGGTGATGCCGGTGCTGTTTGGCCTGATGCGAGGGCTGGAGCGCGTGCTGGGGACAGGGGAGGAGACCTGATGCGGCGGGACCGGACAGCCACGATCGTGCATGCCTGGCGGCTGCTCTTCCTGGCGCTGGCCATGGCGGCGCTGTTCGGCGTGCTCGTGGTGCGGCTGTGGAACCTGCAGGTGGCGCAGGGCATGGAGTACCAGCGGCGGCTGGCCAAGCAGAGCCTGCGCAGCGTGCGGATTCCAGGCATTCGCGGACGGATCCTGGACCGGACGGGGGAGAGGTTGGCGGACAACCGGCCGAGTTACTGCATCTCGCTGTATTTGGAGGAGCTTCGCAAGCCTGGCGGTGTGCAGCGGACCATCGACAACGTGATGGTGACGCTGGACCGATTGGCGGAGACGATGGATCGGCCGCGGCAATTGCAGGCGGACGATGTCCGCACCCATCTGGGGCGGCGCACTCCCTTGCCGCTGGTGGCGTGGCGGGATTTGGACGAGGAGGCGGTGGCGCGTTTTTCGGAGCGGGCGTCTGAATTCGCCGGCGCGGAGCTGACCGTGGAGCCGGTGCGCGTGTATCCCTTCGGGACATCCGCCGGGCATCTGCTGGGCTACGTAGGCCGGGCGGATCCCGCCGCGGCCCCCGGCGGGGATGGAACGCCGGAGAAATTCCATTACTACCTGCCCGAAATGGCGGGCAGGTCGGGAGTGGAGAAGAGGCTGGACGGGGTGTTGCGGGCCAACACGGGCGGCAAGCTCGAGATCCAGGTGGACGTGGCGGGGTTCAAGTTCGACGAGGTATCGCGCCGGGCGCCGGGCAAGGGGAGCGATGTGGTGCTGGCGCTGGATGCGCGCATCCAGCGGGCCGCCGAAGCCACGCTGGAAGGCCAGCGGGGGGCCGTGGTGGTGGTGGATCCGCGCAACGGCGACGTGCTGGCGCTGGCGAGCTCGCCGGCGTACGACCCCAATGCGTTCGTGCCGTCGATTCCGTCCGTGGTGTGGAACCGGCTGCTGCGGGATGAAGGCCGGCCGTTGTTCAATCGCGCGACGGGGGGGGAATATGCGCCGGGCAGCACCTTCAAGCCGATCACCCTGCTGGCGGCGCTGCAGAGCGGAAAGGTTGATCCCGGCACGCGCTATTCGTGTCCGGGGCATTTCGACCTGGGGGCGGCGCGCTTCCGCTGCTGGCAGCACTGGGGACATGGCAGCCTCGATCTGCAGTCGGCCATCCGCTATTCCTGCAACGTATATTTATTCCACGCGGCGCTGGCGTGCGGTCCCGAGGCCGTGCAGGCGATGGCGCGGGCCTGCGGGCTGGGGCGCCGCACGGAGATCAGCCTGGATTTCGAGCGTCCGGGCCTGGTGCCGGATGCGGCGTGGAAGCGGGAGGCGCGCCACGACAACTGGCGGGATGGAGACACCTGCAACCTGTCGATCGGCCAGGGGGCCCTGCTGGTGACGCCGCTGCAAATGGCGATGTATGCGGCTACGCTGGCCAACGGCGGCGAGTTGTGGCGGCCGCGATTGGTGCGGCAGATCGTCGCGGCGGACGGGAGTCCCCAGGAGATCGCGCCGGCCCGGGCAACGGGGGGTCCCGACTGGGAAACCGGCCACATTCGCGTGGTGCGCGACGGCATGCGCGATGCCGTCAACCAACCGGACGGATCGGGCAAGCGGGCGGCGCTGCCGAACGTGGTGGTGGCGGCGAAGACGGGCACGGCGGAATACGGCATCAAGGGGGCGGGACGCAAGATGACGTGGATGATCGCGTTTGCGCCGTTCGACGAACCGCGCTATGCGCTGGCCCTGCTGGTGGAGGACGGACTCAGCGGCGGCACTACGGCGGCGCCGCGCGTGCAGCAACTGCTGGCGCGGGTGTTCAAGGAAGTCGAGGGATTGGACCGGCCGGCGGCCGTGCCGGTGCCGGCGCCCGCGGCTCCGGCGGTGGCGGTTTCCGCGGAGGAACCGGCATGAAACGGGTGAAAGCGGGCTGGCGGCTGTTGCTGGAACAGGACGGACTGGCGATTCTGCTGGTGATGGGGCTGCTGGCGACGGGCCTGACCTTCATCTACAGCGCGTCCTGGCGCGGCGAGGAAACGGGCATCGTTGGCGCGTGGTTTTCTCGGCAGATCGTCTGGGCGGTCACCGGCGGTGCGCTGGCGGTGGTGGTGGCGCTGGTGGACTACCGGTTCTGGATCCGCCAGGCCTGGTGGCTGTATCTGGGCTCGCTGGTCCTGCTGGGATTGGTGCTGGTGGCGGGAACGAAAGTCTACGGGGCCTACCGGTGGCTCAATGTATTCGGGGTGCTGGTGCAGCCGTCGGAGTTCGCCAAGGTCGCGCTGGTGGTGCTGCTGGCCCGGGTGCTGGGGGGCGGGGCGATCCATCCGCGCTCCTTCGGGACGGTGGGGGTGGCCGGGCTGCTGATGGCGGTGCCGTTCGCCTTGATCCTGGTCGAGCCGGACCTGGGCACGGCGGTGATTCTGGTGCCGACGACGCTGTTCATGCTGTTTGCGGCCGGGGCCGCGTTGCGCTATCTTCTGGGACTGGGGCTGGCGGGCGCGCTGCTGGTGACCGCCGCGGTTTCGCCGCTGGGGCGCTTCATGATGGGCGACTACCAGCGCGAGCGCATCCTGACGTTTTTGGATCCGTCGCGGGATCCCCTGGGCTCGGGCTGGAACGCCTTGCAATCGGCCATCGCGGTCGGTTCGGGCGGCCTTTCGGGCAAGGGTTTTTTAAATGGGACGCAAAACGTGCTCGGTTTCCTGCCGCGCACGGTTTCGCCCAGCGACTTCATCTTCCCGGTCATCGCCGAGGAGAAGGGGTTTATTGGCGCAAGCCTGCTCCTGCTGGCCTACCTGGTCCTGCTGCTGCGGTATCTCCGCACGGCGTGGACTGCGAAGGACCCGGCGGGCAGCCTGCTTGCATCGGGCATAGCCAGCTTGTTCTTCTTCCATGTGCTGGTGAACATCGGAATGACCATCGGCCTGCTGCCGATCACGGGGCTACCGCTCCCGCTCGTCAGCAGCGGAGGATCCTTCATGGTGAGCACCTTGGCGGGGTTCGGGCTGGTGCAAAGCGTGCATGTGCGCCGCATGAGGCGCGAGGTGTGAAATGTGGGAATGGCTGAAAAAGATCGGACTGAGAAAAATGACCAAACGTGAAATCATCGTCAATGCGGAGAGTTTGGAGACCCGGGTGGCCATCATGGAGGAAGGGCATCTGGAGGAATTCTTCATCGAGCGCCCGACCGAGGAGCGCATCGTGGGCAGCATCTACAAGGGGCGGATCCAGAACATGGAGGACGGGCTGCAGGCGGCGTTCGTGGACATCGGGATGAAGAAAAACGCCTTCATCCACTACTGGGACATGATTCCGGAGGATGCCGCGCGGCTGGAGGCCGAGGAAGGGGTGGCGGCCAACCGGGCCCGCAAGAAGAAGACCCAGCCGGGCGAAATGGCCAAGCTGTTTCCGCCCGGTAGCGAGATCATCGTGCAGGTGACAAAGGGGCCCATCGGCACCAAGGGGCCGCGGGTGACCGCCAACCTGAGCATTCCGGGGCGCTATCTCGTCATGATGCCCGGCAGCAAGCTCAAGGGCGTTTCGCGCAAGATCGAAGACGGCAAGGAGCGCGATCGCCTGAAGAAGGTCCTGGGCCGGCTGCCGATTCCTTCGGGGATCGGGCTGATCATCCGCACTTCCGCCGAAGGGTCGCGCTCGACGAGCTTTGCGCGGGATCTGCGGGGGCTGCTGGACGCGTGGCAGAAGATCGAGGACGGCATCAAGAACAAGCCCTCTCCGTGTTGCCTCTATCACGAGCCCGACCTGGTCGAGCGCGTCGTGCGCGATTCGCTGACCGAAGACATTGACCGCATCGTGATCGACTCGCGCGAGATCTTCGACCGCATCCGGGAGATGACCAGCCGGATCTCGCGGCGGGTGAAGAACCGGGTGAAGCTCTACGACGGGGCGGTGCCGATCTTCGATCATTTCGACGTCGAGCGGCAGCTGGAGAGCGCGATGCGCCGCAAGGTGTGGCTGAAGTCGGGCGGCTATCTCATCTTCGACGAAACGGAGGCGCTGGTGGCCATCGCCGACCCGGCACACCGGGACGCCCTGCGCGCCG
>CAYODC010000068.1:0-4277 GCA_964402575.1 uncultured Verrucomicrobiota bacterium | reverse complement strand
CGATGTGAACACCGGCCGCCACAAGGGTGGCAAGACGCAGGAGGACAGCATCCTGCAGGTCAATACCGAGGCCGCGCAGGAGGTGGCGCGCCAGTTGCGGCTGCGCAACATTGGCGGGCTGGTGGTGATCGACTTCATCGACATGAAGATGCGCAAGAACCAGAATGCCGTATACAAGACGCTGAAGGATGCCTTGCAAAACGACAAGGCGCGGACCAATGTGCTGCCGGTGTCGCAGCTGGGGCTCGTGGAGATGACCCGCCAACGCATGGAGGAAAGCCTGCGCGCCGCGAATTTCGCCGACTGCCCGTATTGCCACGGGCGGGGCAAGGTGCTGTCGAACCTCAGCATGAGCGTGCGCATCCAGCGCCGGATCCTCGAAGTGATGAAGCGCAATCAGGCCCGGGGGCCAATTCCGCTGCGCATTTCGGTGAATCCCATGATTATGGATCGCCTTCGCAAGGAGGACGAGCAGGTGCTGATCAATCTCGAGAAGCGTTGCGGCACCCAGCTGACCTTTGTCAGCGATGTCAATCTGCACATCGAAGACTTCCGCATCCTGCATGGGCAGACCAACGAGGTGCTGTTCGAGGACCACGAGCAGTAGGACGCGATCGGAATTCCGGAGTCAGGATTCAGAAAGGCCGGGCGGCAACGCCCGGCCTTTGGATTCAGCAGATCCGCGGCAGTTGCTCGCCGGAGGGGGGGGCGAGGCGGCGCACGGTGCCCAGCGCCGTGCGCGCGGAAACGCCATGGCCTTCGGCGACCGAGCCGATCACGAGCGCCCGGGCCGTGACCGGATGGCTCCGCAAGAGGGCGAGAGTGGACTCCACTTCCTCTGGCGGAGTGAACAGGGCCGCGCAGCCTTCGTTGGCCACGAACAGGGGATCGAAGCCCATCAGTTCGCAGGCGCCGCGGACGGGCGGTTCGACGGCGATGGACGCTTCGTCGATCTGCATGGCGAGCCCGGCGGAGGCGGCCAGCTCGCAGAGGGCCCCGCCGAGGCCGCCGCGGGTGAGGTCGCGCGCGCAGTGGGGGGCGGGCCCGCGGGCGAACAGCTCTAGGAGGGGGGCGTGGAGCGAGGCGCAATCGCTGGCGATAGGCGGATCGAAGCTCAGGCCATGGCGCATCGCCATGACGGCGATGCCGTGGCGGGCGATATCGCCGGTGAGAATGATGCGATCGCCTGGGCGGATGCGCTCGGGGGCGAGGGGTTCGGAGGTGACGATTTCGCCGACGCCGCTGGTGTTGATGTAGAGCCCGTCGCCAGAGGCGCGGCCGATGACCTTCGTGTCGCCGGCAATGATGGGGACACCGGCGGCTTGCGCGGCCGCACGCATGGATCCGGCCACGCGCCGGAGGGTTTCGATGGAGAGGCCTTCCTCCAGGATGAATCCGGCGGTCATGGCGACGGGCCGGGCCCCGGCCATGAGCAGGTCGTTGACGGTGCCGTTGACGGCCAGCGAGCCGATATCGCCGCCGGGGAAAAAGAGCGGCTGGACAACGTAGGAATCGGTGGTGAAGGCGGCCGGGCGGCCGCCGAAGGCGAAAGGCGTGGCATCGTGGGGGGAGGGGGAATGGGCGCCGAAGGCGGGCAGGAAGAGATCGCGGATCAAGGCCGCGGTCAGGCTGCCGCCGCCGCCGTGGGCAAGGGTGATGGCATCGTAGCGCGGAGTGGGCAGGGGGCAGGAAAGAGTCATGGGGGAAGGAGAATCCTATTGGGGGATGATGCGCAGCCAAGACGAGCGCATTAAAACAAGGGCGTCGATTTTCTGGTCGGTACCGACGATATCGACTTGGATAAATCCCGGCACAAACCTGGCCAGGGGCAGCTGGCCATGGAAACAGGATTGCGAATCGTCCGGAACCAGCTCCGCTGCCTGGCGTTCCAAGAGGTGGCCTTCCGCATCGTGCTGGCTGACCGTGAGGCGGAATTGGATGTTGGGGTTCCAGGGGCCGAGGTCCACATCGGTCACCCAGACATGCAGGGTTTCATCCGGCATGAACACCGTGACATCCCGGTCCCCCTCCAAATCATTGGAGAAGCCAATGCGGAGGATGGCGGGAGCTTCGGCAAAGGCGATGGGCGTGGGGTCCGCGGCGTGCGGCGGGATTGCCCTTGCAGAGGATTCCGGCACGACGACCACGCTCGTTTTTGCGACGGCCGTCGGATGGGAGGCAGGCGGCGGAAGCAGAGCCGCCGCCGATGGAACGGCCGGATCATAGGCAGGTTGGCCCGCCCGGGTTGCGCCTTCACGGAACAATGCGCGGGCTTCTTCCTCGGACAAGACGCGGTCATAGACGCGCACCTCGTCGATGAACCCGTCGAGCCCATGTGATTCGCCAGGGCTATGGCACCCGATGCAGAAAAGACCACCCGGGCGGGTATTGATCGGGCCGTGCATTTCCGAGTAGCCGTGCCAACGCTCGCCGTTGATGTAATAAGCGTACTGTCCGTTACCGCCGTAGGTGAAGACCAGATGGTGCCAAACCCCTACCTGATCGATTCGTCGGCCGGAGAGAAACACGCCGCCATGTTGGGAAAATGCGGGGCAGTCGCGTCCCAGGCGCCAATCGATGGAAACAACGGACATCTGGTTGTAGGTTTTGCACCCGTAAAAGATGAATTCCGTGGAATAACTGGGCCGGAGGCTGTCGAGTGCCACCCACCAGGAGAAACTGCGGGGGGCATCGCCAAGGGGCATGTCGGCATCGTCGGTGGTGATCTGGGCCAGAGGGCTGTGGAGGTGCATGGCGCCCCCCTTAACGCCGGACGGGACCCAGCGGGCATCGGTGATTCTGCCGTCGTGGCCATTCCCGCTCCGGTCGGCAGCCGGTGCTTTCGCGGAATCGAAATCATAATGGAGGACCAGGCCGGATTCCAGCGAAGTTGCCGCGCGAGCCGGATTCCAGCAACCGAGCATGCCGAGGATACCGCCACCAAGCAGAAATCGGACTAATATTTGCATAGGCATACGCTACCGGGGTGGGGACAGCGCCGGCAAGCGGCAAATCGGCAAGCAATTGGGGTCACATCTAGACATTATACAAATCCAACTCCAACCGGGTGGAGACGCATGGACAACGATGTCGTCCAATCATCCATCTCCAAATTTGGGGTTGAATGAAATGTATAATGTCTAGATGTGACCCCATATGGGTATTGCCGGAGAGGTGGGGGACGGGTAGGATGCGCAGCCGTTTGGACAGGGAGAAACGATCGATGGCAAAGAAGACGGGCGCGATGGAGACGGCGGAAAGCATGGCCAAGCGGCAGCGGGAGATCTCGGTTTCCGAGTTTTTCCTGAAGAACCGGCATTTGCTGGGGTTTGACAGCCCGCGCAAGGCGATCATGACGGCGGTGAAGGAGGCGGTGGACAACTCGCTGGACGCGTGCGAAGAGGCGGGGATCCTGCCGGAGATCGCGGTAGAGCTGAGGCAGACCGCGGAGAACCGGTTCCTGGTAACGGTACAGGACAACGGCCCGGGCATCGTGCGCGCGCAGATCCCGAAGGTGTTCGCCAAGCTGCTGTACGGCTCGAAGTTCCACCGGTTGCGGATGTCGCGCGGGCAGCAGGGGATCGGGATCAGCGCCGCCGGCATGTACGGGCAGCTCACGACGGGGGCGGCCACGGTCATCCTGTCCAAGACGAAGAACTCGCCGAAGGCGCACCGGATCGCGGTGCAGATCGACACGCGCGCGAACAAGCCGGCGGTGCTGTCGGACGAAGAGGCGGAGTGGCGTCCGGAGTTTCCGCCGGAAGAGGCCGGGCGGGAGCCGGGATCGTACAGCCATGGCACGCAGGTGGCCATCGAGATGACCGCGCAGTACGTGCGCGGGCGGCTCTCCGTGGACGAATACCTCAAGCAGTGCGCGGTGGCGAATCCGCACCTGCGGTTGCATTTCAAGACCACGCTGCAGCGGAAAGAGAAGGCCGAGACCGTGACGGAGGAGGGGCCGTGGCAGAGCTACGCCCGGGCGGTGAAGGTCCTGCCGCCGCCGGTGGAGGCGATCCAGCCGCATCCGCACGGGGTCGAGCTGGGCGTGCTGATGCAGATGCTCAAGGATAGTTCCAGCCGCACGCTGAAGGGCGCGCTGGAGCAGGATTTCTCGCGCGTGAGCCCGCGGGTGGCGGCGGAGATCTGCGAGAAGGCCGGGCTGAACCCGAAGGCGAATCCGACGCGGGTGGCGCATCAGGAGATCGAGGCCTTGTACAAGGCCATCCAGGAGACGAAGCTGATGCGGCCGCCGACGGACTGCCTGGCGCCGATCGGCG
>CAYODC010000067.1:0-9577 GCA_964402575.1 uncultured Verrucomicrobiota bacterium | reverse complement strand
GGGGCTTGTTCGATGGCGCTCCAGAAGCCGGTTTTGTCGAAGAGGTCGGCGATGGCGGCGGAGTTCTGCCGCTGGAGGAGGCTGACGAGGTAGGTGGCCACGCCGACTTGCAGGCCGTGCATGCGGGGCTTGCCGCCGAGGGAATCGAGGGCGTGGGAGATGAGGTGTTCACTGCCGCTGGCGGGGCGCGAGGAGCCGCAGACTTCCATGGCGATGCCGTTGAGCATGAGCGAGGTGCCCAGGAGGCGCACGCCTTCGAGGTCGCGCTGCGGGCGGGCGATGAACTGAAAAACCGTGGCGTCGGAGAGCAGGGCGGCGAAATCGTCGACGAGGGTGCCGACGGCGTTGAAGGCGAGCTTCCAGTCGGCGACGGCGGTGAGCTTGGCGACGAGGTCGCCGACGCCGGCGAGCCAGAGGATTTCGGGCGCGGCGAGGCAGACTTCGGTGTCGATGACCACGCCGAAAGGCATGGCGGAGGGCAGGGACTTGCGGCGGCCTTCGAGGGTCAGGCTGGACTGCGGGCTGCAGAAGCCGTCGTTGGAGAGGGACGTGGGGACGGCGAGATAGGGGATGCGGGTGAGGTAGGAGACGTATTTGGCGACATCGAGCGCCTTGCCGCCGCCGTAGCCGACGATGGCGCGGGTCTTGGCGGGGATCTGCGGGAACAGCTCGCGGGCCTGTTCGAAGGAAGCGTCCTGAACCGGCCAGCGCTGGAGGACGGCGATGTTTTCGGCCTTCAGTCCGTCGCAGAGGCGGAGGAGGAGGTCCTGCTGGAGGTCGGCGCTATGCAGCACGACGATTTCAGAGAAAGCGTGGCGGCGGGCGTAGAGGCCGACGCGGCCAATGGCGCCGGGCTTGACGCGGACGAGGTTGGGGATGGAGATCTGGGTGCGGTTCAGCATGGGGGATCCTCCAGGAGGGCGTCGGCGATCTGCGACCAGGTTTCAAAGGGGTGGTAGGGCTCGCCGAGCTTGTCGAGATGGTGGGCGAGCCAGCCGCGGGCAAAGCGGCGCGCGGGCTGGACGAGGTTGGACGGGGCGAGGTCGGGGCGGCCGTCGCCGGCGAAGACGGCGCGGGGGTCGCGGGCGAGGGCGGCGCGGACGAGGGCGGACTTGTCGATGCCGGTTTCGCGCTTGAAATAGGGGGAATCGACGGGCAGCGAGAGGACGAGGCCGGTTTCGGGGGCGAAGACGCCGGGGTTGGCGTAGACGGGGAGCTGGACGCCGGCACGGTCGAGGAGGCGGTGGATGTACCAGCCGCAGCCGGCGGAGGCGACGAGGATTTCCCAGCCGGCGGCGCGGAGGCGCGTGACGGCGTCGGGCAGGCCGGGGTCGAGTTCCATGCGGTCGAGGACGCCCTGGATGCCATTCCAATCGGTGCGGATGGCGGCGAAAATGCCGGCGAGGGCTTCGAAATGGGTGATCTGGCCGTCCACGTAGTCCTGCCAGAAGTCGTGGTCGGCGGCGGAGGGCAGATCGCGGCGGGCGAGGTCGAAAAAGTCGTTTTTCGTCATGGTGCCGTCGAAGTCGGAGACCAGGACATGTCGGGGATGGGGATGCATGGGGGGCAGTGAAGCAGAATCCGGCCGCGCGGGAAAGCGAAAGAGGGTTAAAAAAAAGTGGTCGGGGCGAGGAGATTTGAACTCCTGACCTTTTGCACCCCAAGCAAACTTGAAAACACGATAACGCCATTATATCGGCATATTATGAAAGCCCGAAAAGGTGTGTCCCCCAAAATAGTCCCCTTTTGGCCGTTGACTTTGGGAGGGGTTGGGCGTAGGAGGGAAACATAGGACACACAAAGGGAGACGCCATGAAACTGAAATTGAAGATTCAACGGGATGGGACCTTGCGCCCCCGCTGGTATGGGGCATGGATGACGGATGGCCGGGCGCATGAAACATCCCTTTGCCGATGGCGGGGCACTCCCCCGGCAAGTTTCCGGGTTGCCGATGAAGGGGACAAGCCTTTCGAGGATAGCCGGACCCGTGCCCTTGCCGAATTGCGGGAGATCGTAGAGGGGGAGAGAAGCGAAGCGGACCGCGCCGCCCTTGCATCCCGTGCCCACCGTGCCCGGTATGGGGTAGCGTTGCGCCGGGTGAAGATTGCCGGACTGTATGACGCATGGCGGGACCTGCCCCGGAAGCGCCCCCCGACGCCGGGCCGGGATGCAGTTTGCCGGGGAGTCTTTCACCGCTTCACCGGGTACATGGAAGAAACCGCGCCGAACGTCAAAGAGACTGGCGCACTCACGAAGGAACACTTCCGGGGATTCATGGAGGCGGAACGGGCGCGGGGCGTGTCCCCCCGAACGTGGAACAGTACGCTTTCCATCCTGCGGGGGACGTTGGCAAAGGTGGACCCTCATTCCGTGGGGTTTGCGGAATACTTCAAGGCACTTCCCAAAGACGACGAAAACACGATCCACCGCCGCCCCTTCAACGAAAGCGAACTTGCCAGCATCTTTGAAGCCGCCGCCAGTGACCCGCTTTTGCATGGACTGATTGTGACCGCCGCTTGTACGGCGATGCGGCGCGGGGACGTTGCCCGGTTGCGCTGGCAGAGCGTTGACCTTGACGCGGGCTTTGTGACCGTAAAAACAAGCAAGACCGGGGACACCGTTGACATCCCGATTTTCCCCGAGTTGCGGCGCGTGTTGGAGTCCATCCCCCGGCGCGGCGCTTTTGTGTTTCCCGAGGCCGCGAAACTTTACACTTCAAGCCCGGATGCCCTTGACCGCCGCTTGCAATCCGTTTTGAGCGGGGCGGGATTTGTCCGCCCGCCCCGGAACCCCAAAGCGGAAGCCGCCCGCTTCCCTGCCGCCCCGCCCGAGGAAATCGCCCGCCGTGCGACGGAAGCTATGCCGGGGGCCGGGTGGGGGCCGAAACGCCAACGCACCGCCGCCGAAGTCTTGCGCCGCCACCTGAACGGCGAACCGGGGAAAGCGATTGCAAAGGCTTTGGGCACAAGCCGGGGCGGGGTGTCAACGCACCTTCACGCCATTGAAAAATTGATCGGGCTTGCCGTAGTGAGTCCGGCGCGGGTGGACGGGCCGCAAGGTCCGGCGATGCTGGCGGAAGTGAACCCGGACACCCCGAGGGCACGGCGCGGAAGTCTTGTCGGATGGCATAGCTTCCGCACGACATGGACAACTTTTGCCCTATCCCGTGGCGTTCCGATTGAGATTGTGCGCACCGTGACCGGACACCGCACCGCCGAAATCGTGCTGAAAAACTACTTCCGCCCCGGACGGGAACAAATGCGCGATGCGCTGGGCGAGAGGATGCCCCGTGCACTGATAGGAGCGGGGGCGTCAAAGCCGATGCGCGAACCGTTGCCCGCGTGGGCGGTTCAAACCATCCAGAGCGCCAAGACGTTGAAGGGACTCAAAGCCGCGTTGCTTGCGGGCGAGTAGAGCGGGCGCAACTCATAGGGGGATCGTTTTCGACTTCTCACGGATGGCGCGGGCCGTTTCCCCGTCCGAAACCTTGTAGGCCGCCAAGGTTGCCCGCCATTGGGCAACGAGAGGTTTCCCCCGCTTCCGGTAGGCTTCCCCTTTTTCCTGCATGATGGAAGCGAACCCCCGGACCGCCGCCCGGAACGCTTTATCTTTGGGCAATGGCAACCGGGGGCACGGGCCGCGTGCTGGCCGTTTCGTAAAGGCGTTTTCAAGGGCAACCCAATCCGCCAGCGTTTCAAGCCGTCGAATCCGTTTCGAGAATCCGCCCCGCCCGTTGTCTATCATCAAGACGCGGATGCGCCCCGTCGAAATCCAATAGCGCAACGTCCGGGCCGGAACGCCGAACATCCGGCGAAACTCCCCGAGCGTCATTGTGTTTTTCGGTTTTGGCTTCATGGTTCACCCTGCAAAAGCGGCAAGGTTTTTGTCTCATAATTGCCGGGGGTTGGCAATAGCAATAATGTTCACCCCGACAGATCGGAGGATGAACATGACCACGTTGAGAGAATACAGAATAAGGGCCGGGCTTTCCGCTTTCGCACTGGCACAGAAAACCGGCAACAGTGAAATCAGGGTGTACCACTTGGAACGCGCCCGCTACCGCCCGAAACAAGCCGAGGCAAAAAAGTTTGCCCGCGTGCTGGGGGCGTCGGTTGACGAGCTTTTCCCCGATGGATGCCAGCCGGAAGGGGGGACGCCATGAGCGCCGGATTGCGTGAGGCCGTCGAGCTTGCCTTGCGGATGGGCAACGCTTCCCCCGAGGAAGCCCGGCGCGTCCGGGCCGCTCTGCAAGGTGGAACGCCTACGCGGGAAAAGATGCTGAACACACGGGCCGCCGCCGATGCGCTGGACGTTCACCCCAAAACCGTCTTGACCTATGCGCGACGGGGACTTCTCCACCCCGTCCGGCGATCCGCCCGACATCTCCGCTTCAAGGCTTCCGAAGTCGAGAGGCTGGCGCTTGAAGGGGCCGGGCAATGACCGCCACCGCCCCCCCGAGCGCCGCCGCCGCCGCGATGCGATTTGATGGCACAACGGGCCATTGTCCCCAATGCCAGAGGGTGACGGCGACCGGGCTTCTACGCCTTTCGTCTGGGCATATCGGGCGAGTGTGCGCCGACTGCCGGGCGATGCGTAAGGGCCACCCATACGCACGCGCATTCGACTGGGAACAAGCCTATCTCAATCCGCCGCCGCCGATGCCCGCAAGGGCCGAGGGTATCCATGCAAGCGCCGCGCACTAAATCCCGCGACTATTTCCGATGGTTGTGGGCCGTGGCGGACCTGCATGCCCGCCATGAGGAAAAGTCCATCTTGCTGATTCTCGCCCTTCATGCGAACGAAAACGGCGAATGCTTCCCCGGCGAAACCACCCTTTGCCGGGAGGCTGGATTTGAATGCAAGCGTACTCTCCGCCGATGGATTCGCCGCTTGGAAGCGCCCACGGCAAAAAACCCCAAGGGCCGGGGCTGGATAAAAACCCGAGTCAACAGCCGCCCCGTGAGAATCGGGGACAAGACTTTTTATGCGAATAGCTACACCCTGACCATCCCAACACGGGGGGACACTATTGTGTCCGCCCATGATGCCGAGTCGGGGGGACAAACCGAGCGTGACGGGGGGACAAATCGCACACCATGGGGGGACAAACCGAGCGTGACGGGGGGACACAATAGTGTCCGCCAAATGACCAATAGAATGACCAATAGAATGACCAAAGAAAAAGGCGGGACTGACACCCGCCAGAATCGAAACGAGTTTAAGAGCGTCATCACACCCCGGATCATTCGATGAAACCCTACTCGAATCCGACATCATCCACAGCCGCCCACAGCATTCAGGGACAGCCCGAGGGGACCGCGATGGATGCCAGCGTGAAGGCATGGACCGCCGCCCCGCCGTTGCCATATCGGGATGACAGGCTGCCGCCGCCGTACTGGTGGGCAACCGATTATTACAGGCGCAAGCGCCGCCGCCCGCGTTGCGATGGGGAGGATTGAATCATGGCCGATGAAATCACAATGCCCCTTGGCGACGGCGCGGCACTCCGCGAACTCTTGCGCCGGATTAGAGAGACAAACACCCTTGTTTATTCCGAAGGGGCGGGCCATTTGGCAACGCAACAATGCAAAATACCCCGCGATCCAATCCGCGACGAAATACGCAAGCGGCATTCTCTTTTCGTGGCGCTGGCAACCGAAGATGACCAGCTAAACGATGAGCAGAAACAAGAGATTTTACGCCACGATTGCCGCGTCGGATTCCAAGCGCCGAATGACTGGCCGGGGGCACTCTCCGAATTGAGGCAGAGGGCGGGCATGAATTGAGATGAAATCGAACAGCAATCCACAACCCAACAGGAGACAATGACCATGACGAAGAAAACGACAACCGAACCCACCCCCGCCGCACAACTCGAAACGGCGAAGGCCGAACTCGAACAAGCCCAACAGGAGCTTGGGGCGCTGGACATCCACCGGGGCAAGCTGGACGAAGCCGCCAGCCGCCGCCGCGAACTGCAAGAGCGGGTTTCAATCGCCCGCGAACGTCTCCAAATGGCGCAAGCCCGTTTCGATGAAGCGGAGTTTTTACGGATCGAGGGCGAGATTGCCGAACTCCAAGGGGATGCCCAACAGATCGAAAGCGAGCTTGCCGCCGCCCGCGAACAGGCCGAAACCGATTTGCGGGAGCATTTGAACGGCGATTGGCTTTCGGGAACTGGCCGCTTTGCTTCATGTCCGCCAGCGATCAATGGGCTTTTGGGCTACAGCAATTCCGTTTCTGAAGTGGCGCAACGGCTGGATTCCGTTCGGGCAAGAATCAATCATCTTGAACGGAAGATTGCCGACCGCCGCCAAGAGCGGGCGCGGCAGGTTGCCGCCGAACGTGTGGATGCCCGTCGCCGATTGCTTGCAGGGGATGCCGTGGCCGTTGACCTTGTGCCTTGGCGCGTCATACCCGCCACCGGATTCACCGGCGACGTTGCGGACGGTCTTGAACGCCGTGCTATACCGTGCGCGTTGCCGGACCCGCGACAGCCGGAAATCCATGCGCTACTTCCGCCAGATTCTAAACCGCATAACTGGGCCGATGGATTCCAGATTGAAAGCGCCGAACCGATGCCCCCCGCCGAACTTTGCCCGGCGATGGCCGCCGTTTGGCAACGGGCTACCCCGTCGAAAAAATCGGGAGCCTCTAGGCGCTGACTTCCGGGGGCATTGCGCCGCGTGGCCGTCTCTCCTGTGGAGCGTGACGTGGTGCCCCCTCTTTTTGACCCATGAAAACCCAACCGCTACGAATCATCCAAGACAGCCGCGAACAATGCCCTTTCCGTTTCGAGGGATACCCCGTCGAGGTGGAGGTGGGGGCGCTGGAAGCTGGCGACTATTCCCTTGCCGGATTCGAGCGCCGGGTTTCGATTGAGAGAAAATGCCTTTCGGATTTGATTGGATGCCTTTCGGGAGATCGTGCGCGATTCGAGCGGGAACTTGCCCGCCTGCGCGGTTTCGATGCCTGTGCCGTTGTGGTGGAGTCGAGTCAACCCACCTTGCGCCTTGGACACTACAGGAGCGCGATGGATGCAGGATCGGCTTGGCAATCCTGCCTTGCCTTCATGCAGAGATTCAACGTGCCGTTCATCTGGTGCAACTCACGCCAAGATGCCGAACAAGTCACGTTCGATTATTTGAGGCACTTCCACAGAGATCGAGTCCGCGAACTCGAAGCCCTACGCATTCCCGCCACGATGACGCCAGAGCGCACGGAGTGCCACAGGCCGGGCGCTGGCATGGACGGAAAGCCAAACCCGCCAGAGCGCCGCCAGAGGGCCGGGGGCATACCCCACCCCACTACCACCACCACCGGGACCCGGCCATGAGCGGGAAAAGATCACGGGTCCTTTTCACCCCCCCTAGGTCCGGTCGTTCCGTCGCGCAGTGCCCTTCCTGCCCGCGTGAAAAGATCGAATTACCCTTGCAACCTTTGAAAACATGACAGGAGGGCAACCATGCCGAAAAAAGTAAAATCCGATGACACGCTGACCGCTTCCGCCTTGCTTTCGCTGGTGGGGGCCAGCAATTCAACGCTTTCCCGCTGGATTGCGAAAGGGCTTCCGCACAGTCGAGAGACAACGGGACACGGCGGGGCGCGTCGTTTGTTGTTCAATCGTGATTCCGCGATGCAATGGATTGTCGAAAACGCATCCCTATCTTCCGCGCAACTGGCGCGGGCTTTGAAGACAAAGGCAACCCCCGAGCCAACACCGGAACCGGACACCGCTACACCGGACCCGGATTCGATTGATGACGAAGGGTTGCTTCCCTGCCTTGAACGCTTGCGGAAAACCGAACGCGAAACCTTCCGCTTGCTTCAACGCCTGAAAAGGTCCGGCGACATTGGCGGGGTCCGCATTGTGTCCGAACGATTCGTTTCAGAAGTCCGGGCGCTTGCTTCGATTGAGGCCGCCGCCGTGAGCTATCGCCTACGGATCGGGGAGCTTTGCGTGGTGTCCGAAGTTGAAGCCATGTATTCCCGCGTTTTCATCGGCGTAAAGAATGCCGTGCTGGGGATTCCGTCAAGCGTCATGCCGTTGATCGTTCCGCACCTGCGGGACCCACAATCGGCGCATGAAATATCCCGCTTGCTGGATGCCCGATGCCGCGATGCCCTGCGGAGCGCCGCCGACCGTGGGCGGGCCGATGCCGCCGCCCGTGCGTCCGGGGCGACGGAAGGGAAGGCGATACCCCCGGCGACGGGCAAGGGCAAGGGCAAAAGCGCAAGCCGAGGGGTTGAACGCCAAGACGGTACAGGATGAACTTTTCAGTAGTGAAAAGTTGACCCTTCCCGCAAAGCGTCTTGAACGCGGCGACATCCGAAGGGCCGTCGAGATTGCCTTGCGCGAGTGGCCGCAGAAGTCACAGGCGGAAATCGCCGCGCAGGTTGGGTGCGCTCAAAGCCATGTTGCGGCAATCAAAAATCAACTTATCAGTACAGATAAGTTGACCCTCCCCGCCACGCGCACGGGCAAAGACGGCAAAGACCGCCCGACGACCTACGCCACGCGAACCACGCGGACGGCAACGAGCGCGACATTCAACCCCGTGCTGGATGGCGGGGAGAATGTCAACACGCCGGGCGCTGGGCCGGGCGCTCATGTTTCCAATTCGGCGCGGGGACCTTTCCAAGCGTGGGCGCTGGATTGCGATTGCGCCCAACGTGCCGGGACCGGGGCCGGGGCCGGGACATCCGCCCGGACATCTTGCCGGACATCCGCCGCACCGGGGACCGTCCGGGGCATGATGCCCGAGGATTGCCCGAGCATCCATGACCGGGGCGCATATCGCCGGGGACATCCACAGGGACCGCCGCCCGAGGGCGTAGGGTGTCCGCTGGTGCGTCCGGGTTTCCGTCTGGGGGGAAGCATGAACCGGGGACAGATCGGGCCGGGAGCCGATGCCCGCCGCCCGAGGGTTGGGCCGTCAACCGTCCGGGCTACCAGTCACCGCCACCGGATCGGGAAGCGGATGCCGTGCGCCACCGTCCGGGCCGATGATGGACACGCCACCGCAACGGAACCGGGTTGCCGCCGATGATGGACCCAACCTGGGGGCCGGGGCCGGACCCGAGGGAGGGAGCGCCCACCGTCCGGGGAAAGTCACGTTGCCGGATGCCCCGCCCCGAGGATGCCGGGAAAAGTTTTCCGGGGGATGCCGGGAAGGTGTGTCCCCCGTGTGTCCCCCGAGATTGCCCGCCGCGTCTTTGCCCCGAGGATGCCCCGAGAGCCGCCCACCCCGCCGCCTATGTCGAGACACGGGCCGGGCTGGATCGTGGCCGGAAAGAGGCGCACAGGGGCAAGGGCGGGAAAATGTGTCCCCCGTGTGTCCCCCGGCGCGATTTTCGGGGAATTGATGAAACCCGCATGAAATAAGGGCGGAAATTGTGTCCCCCAAAATAGTCCCCCGGAGGGGGTGCGGAAAAGAGGGAAAATGAGGGAAGAAAAGGGAGGGAAGGCCGAACCCGGCAATGTGCAGAAAACCCAATGAAATCAAGGGTTTTGTGGGGTTAAAAAGTGGTCGGGGCGCCGGGATTTGAACCCGGGACCTTTTGCACCCCAAGCAAA
>CAYODC010000066.1:0-9687 GCA_964402575.1 uncultured Verrucomicrobiota bacterium | reverse complement strand
GAGATGGGACTGGATCTTTGGGGCCAAGGAAAGTGGTGGAACACCCGTTTCTGGCACGCCAACCAGCAAATGCGGATGGACGACATGTCCGAGGGCGTTCGGGCCGTGTTCAGCCGGGCGACCGACAAGATGGACGCCATTGCCGAAAATCTCGCCAACGCCAGCACGCCGGGATATCGATCGGCCTTCGTGTTGCCGAAGAATTTCGTAGGGGAGTTGAACGGGCGCCTGATCGGCCACCAGTGGCGGACGGGGACGGACCTGACGGCCGGCGCGATCCGGATGACCGACCGTCCGCTGGATTTCGCGCTGCAGGGCGATGGGTTTTTCGTGGTGCGCTCGGAGATGGGCGAATTCCTGACCCGCAGCGGATCGTTTGAATTGTCGCAGGACGGCACCCTGACCACCTCGTCCGGGCTCGAAGTGATGGGCGAGGACAACGAGCCGATCCGCGTTCCGGACGGCACGCGGGTGGAGACCCTCGTGGCGGGCGAAGACGGCACGCTGCTGGCCGGCGACCGGAAGATCGGCCAGCTTCGGCTGGAGCGGGTGGACAGCGAAGAGCAGCTGCGGCGGGTGGGATCGACCTTGTTCATTGCGTCTCCCGAGAACCGCCAGCCGGCGGAGGAGACGCGGGTGGTGGGGCGCGCGCTTGAATCGAGCAACAGCGCCACCTTCCAGGAGTTGTCGGACATGCTGGTGCTGACCCGCTCGGTCGAGGCGGCCCAGCGGGCCCAGAGCGATGAAGCCCAGGCACAGAAGAAGATGATGGAGGCGCTGTCGTAGGCGCCCCGAAGGAGAAGAGCCATGGAACGAGCATTATGGTCGGCCGTCACCGGGATGCGGGCCCAGGAAATGTCCCTGGACGTGATTTCGAACAATTTGGCCAACGTCAACACCACCGGGTTCAAGAACAGCCGGATCCGGTTCCAGGACCTGCTGTATGCCTCGCTGGTGATTCCGGGCGCGGCGAGCGCCGACGGCGAAGTGGGCGGCGTGCAGGTGGGGCACGGCACGCGGGTGGCGGGCACCACGCGGGGTCATTCGCAAGGCGCGCTGATGGAAACCGGCAACATGCTGGATTTCGCCATCGAGGGCGATGGATTCTTCGAGATCCAGATGCCCGACGGGAAGAGCGCGTTCACGCGCGATGGCGGATTCACGATGAACGGATCCGGGGAAGTGATCACCTCCGACGGCTATCGGGTGGCGGGCTTCGACACGATCGATCCGGGAACGACGGAGATCACGGTGGCGCATGACGGATCCTTCACGGCGATTGTCAATGGCGTCTCCGTGACCAAGGGGCGGATCACCCTGGCGCGCTTTCTGAATCCCGAGTGCCTGCGGGCCATCGGGCGCAACCTGTTCCAGGAGACGGAGGCCAGCGGCGCTCCGGAGACCGGGCTCAATCCGGGCGAGAACGGCGTGGGGGGGCTGGCGCACCGCTATCTGGAGAAATCGAATGTCAACACCGCCACGGAACTGGTGAACATGATCACCACCCAGCGCGCGTACGAGGCCACGTCGAAAGCCATCCGCGCCAGCGATGAGATGCTGACGGTCGCCAACCAACTGAGCCGGTAGAGCCATGGATGCGGCAGTCAAACCGATTCGCAGGTCGCGGCGCCGGGGGCGGCTGGCGCCGGTGCTGGCGCTGCTGCTGGCCTGCGCGCCGGCGGGCGCGCAGGTGCTGGAGCTGCAGCCGCGGGTGATCGTGTCGGGGGCGCGGGTGCTCTTGCAGGATCTCGTGCGCGCGGGGACGGCCCTGCCGGCCGGCTGGGGCACGCGCAGCATGGCGGAAGCGCCCCCTCCGCAGGAAACCCGGGCGCTGTCGCTGACCGAGGTGGCGCAGACCATGAGCGGCTACGACGACATGGCCCACGTGGTGCTGCGCGGCCGGCCGGTCATCCAGGTGAGCGTGAAGCACCGTTCGGTGGACATCGAAAAGATCCAGCAGGCGGTGGACCGCTATGGCGAGACGCGCGCGCCGTGGAAGGGCCGCCGTTTCGAAGTCACCCAGGAGGGGCTGCAGCTGCCGCACGTGCCGGAAGGGGCGATGGGCGTGGCGGTGCTGGGCATGCGCGAAGGCGAGTTGGCGGGCCGCGCCGAGGCGGACATCCGGGTGATCGTGGATGGCCAGCCCTATGGCGAGGGCCCGGTGAAGGTCCCGTTGGCGGAACTCCGCCCATTCTGGGCCGCGAACCGTCCGCTGGCGCGCGGGGATGTCCTGACGCGTTCGGTGGTGGAGAAGCACTGGCTGCCCGAGCGCGAGGCCGGCCGCTACTATCCGGCCGACAACGCCGTGCTGGGCATGGAACTGCGCCGGAGCCTTCAAACCGGCCAGCTGCTGGCCGCCGGCATGCTGGACGAGCCGGTCTACGCCCGCCGCGGCGAGATGGTTCGCGTGGTTTCCCAGCGCGGCGGCCTGACGGTGACGTTGCGCGCGCGTGCGCTGGCGGACGGCCGTCGCGATTCGCGCATCCTGTGCGTCAACGAGCAATCGGGCCGGCGGATGCAGGTGCGCCTGGTCCAGCCCCGCGCCGGCCTGTTGGATGAAGACCCCGGAGAACCGCAAACATGAACCATGTCCACATGCCATCGCTGAAAAAGGTCCGAGGATTCGCGGCGGGAACGCTGCTGCTGGCCGTCCTGAACTGGCCGGCCGGGGCCGCGCCCGAATGGCGCCTGGCCACGTCGCTCTACGGGGATGTCAAGGCCCGCGCCATCGGCGACCTGGTCACGGTGATCATCGAGGAAAGCTCCGAAGTGAACAAGGAGGCGAACCAGGAGTCGTCGAAGGGCACGTCCGGGAACGGCAGCGCCAGTTTCCAGCATCCCACGGTTGAAACGGACAAGGAAGTCATCGGCGGGCCGTGGAAGAAGGCCACGCTGCCCGAATTCTCCTGGCAGCTCAAGCACGACTTCAACGGCGGCGGCAAGATGGACAGCAAGGAGGGGTTCAACTCGACCATGAGCGCGCGCGTGCTGGACGTGCTGCCCAACGGGAACCTCCTGCTGGAAGGCAAGCGCACGATGCAGCTTCAGCAGGAGCTGGTGCAGGTGACCCTGACGGGCATGGTGCGGCCGCGGGACATCCACAGCGACAACACGGTGTATTCCTCGCGGCTGGCCGACGCCAGCATCCGGTACGACGCGGCGGGCCCGATCGTGCGCGAGCAGCAGCGAGGGCTGTTCCTCAAGCTGGTCAATTGGTTGAACCTGTTCTGAACGCAGATCCCGGGGATTCCGGGCGGATAAGCACAAGGAAATGAAAGCCATGAACCCAACCAAACGATTTGGCGGATTCCGGCGGTGGATGCTGGGGTTGGCGGCGGCGGCCGTTGCGCTGCCGGCGGCGGCCATGGAGCGCGAATCGCGGATCAAGGACATCGCGCGCATCGTCGGTCTCGACGACATGGAGCTGATCGGCTACGGGTTGGTGGTCGGGCTGGGCGACAGCGGCGACGGCGACCTGACCATGACCCGGCAGACCGTGGCCAACCTGCTGGACAAGTTCCAGATCACGGTTCCCGAGAGCGAAATCGATGGCCAGAACGTCGCCGCCGTGATGGTCACGGCGCGCATTCCCCCCTTTCACCACGCCGGCGATCGGGCGGATGTGAACGTGATGTCCATCGGCG
Organism: uncultured Verrucomicrobiota bacterium; assembly: GCA_964402575.1. Classification (GTDB taxonomy): domain Bacteria; phylum Verrucomicrobiota; class Kiritimatiellia; order CAIQIC01; family Lenti-01; genus Lenti-01. The sequence continues at coordinate 6,043 of CAYODC010000066.1, read as the reverse complement.
ATGCGGAGTCGCTGGCGGGCGGCACGCTGCTGATGACGCCGCTGCTGGCGCCGGATGGCCAGGTGTACGCATTGGCGCAGGGGGCCCTGGCCGTGGGCGGGTTCAGCGTGGGCGACAACCAGCCCGGGGGGCAGCAGGTCACGCGCAACACGCCGACCACGGGCCGGATCCCCGCGGGCGCGGCCATCCGGGTGAATGACAACCGCACATGGGCGCCGAACGGCGTGCTGACGCTTTCGCTGAACAATCCGGATTTCACGACGGCGGCCCGGGTGGCGGACAGCCTGAACGCCCAATGGCCCGGCATGGCCGGGGCGCGCGACGCCGCGACGGTGCAGGTGCGGGTGTCGGAGGACATTCTCCGCCGCGGCAGCCTGGCCAATTTCGTGGCGGACCTGGAAAGGGCGCAGGTGGTCACCGATCTTCGCGCGAAGATCCTGCTCAGCGAGCGTACGGGTACCATCGTGATGGGTGGCGACATCCACATTCATCCGGCGGTGGTGGCGCACGGGAACCTGACGGTGTCGATCAAGTCTTCGCTGGGGGTGTCCCAGCCTTTTGCGCCGTTCACGCAGGGCCAGACCGTCGTGGTCGAGGACCAGGTGGCGGAGGGGGTGCTGGAGGATGCCCGGGTGATGCTGGTGCCCGAGGTGGTGACGATCCAGTCGCTGGCGGACGTGCTGAACGAAATGGGCGGCACGCCGCAGGATTTGATTTCCATTTTGCAGGCCCTGCGCCGCCTGGGCGCCATCCAGGTGGAGATCGAAACCCTGTGACGGCTCTCGAGACAGGCGCCCGTCCGGCGAAGGCCGGGAAGAAGGAAGCACAGCCATGGACATGAATCCCATCAATGCCTCGGAGCCGATGTTCCCGCTGCGGGCCCGTCACGACAGCGCGGATGCGAAGGACCAGGCGCTGCGGCACGCGTGCCAGCAGTTCGAGGGTCTGCTGGTGGGCATCATGCTGAAGGAGGCCCTTCGCGAGGAACCCACCGGTGGGGATGAGGAATCCGGGGGGCATTTCGAGCCGTTCCGCGAGTTTTGCACGGAGCAGGTGGCCACGTCGCTGTCGGAGACGGCGGCGCTGGGCATCGGCGACCAGTTGTACGAGCAGATGCGGCCGCAGGATAGCTTGCCATGAACGAACCGATGAGCCTGCGGGGAGAAATGGTCGATGAACTCGGCCGGTTGATCGATCTAGCCGAACGCCTGCGCGAGGCGATGCTGGCGCGCGACTCGGACCGGATCCTGGAGGTGGTCGCGGAGGGGGAGGCGCTGCGGCTGCCGCCTTCGCTGGCGGCGGCGACGGCCGACGTGCTGGAGGACGAGGAAGTGGTGGCGATGGCCCGGCGCCTGCGCCGCCTGCAGGAGTCCAACCGCCTGCTGGCCTTGGCGTTCCGGAAGATCTACCGGCAGATCCTGCGGCCGGCGGACGCCGGGGATTCCACGGTCTACGGGCGGACGGGTCTGGTGCAGACGCCTGTGGCAGGGCCCCTGCTTATCCATCAAGTCGGATGAACGAAGCATGACGGATCTCATCAACAACGGATGGACGATCGCCCGGAGCGCGCTGCTGACCCATCAGCACCGGCTGACCGTGACCGCCAACAACATCGCGAACGTCCACACGCCCGGCTATGTGCGCCGCGAGGTGCAGCTGGCCACGGTGCAGGAGACGCCCACCAGCCTCCAGGAGACCCGGGACTACTCCAACGGGGTGGGGGTGCGAGTGGCCGACGTGGTGCGGGCGCAGAGCGCGGTCATCCAGAACCTGCTGCGGCAGCAGACGGGGGACACCGAAGGCCACCAGGCGCGGGCCGACGCCCTGGCCCAGTTGGAGTCGCTGCTGAATGCGGATGGGGACAATTCGCTGAATGCCCGGATGGACGCGTTCTGGAATGCCTGGTCGGACCTGTCCAACCAGGCGGAGAATGTCGCGCTGCGCACGGTGGTGGTGCAGAGCGGCGCGAACCTGGCCGCGAACTTCAACAGCCTGGACGGGCGCATCACGATGTTTACCGAGTCGATCGTCTCCGGCGCGCCGGGCGGATTTTCCGGGCAGTTGCCGGCGGATGTCGACCGCTTCAACCAGCTCACGTCCCAGTTGCAGGATCTCAACGCGCGCATCAGCTATTCGCTGTCCAGCTTCGAACCCCAGGGGCTGATGGACCAGCGCGAAACGGTGCTGACGGAACTGAGCGAACTGGCGAACATCCAGGTGTCGCCGGACTACACCGTGACGCTGGACGGGCAGACCGTGGTGTCGGGCAACGGCGCGCACCGCTCCGAGTTGGAAATCACCGCGGGGGGGCCGCCGCCGACCTTTGCGCTGGCGGGAACGGCGGTGGGGATCCAGTCCGGGGGCATCGGGGCGTGGTCTGACGTGCTGGACATTGCCGAAGGGATGCGCGACCGGCTCAACACGCTGGCGGCCGACCTGATGAACGCGGTCAACAGCCTGCACAACAGCGATCGCAACGTCTCCGGGGACACGTATGACCTGAACGGGGAGCGCTGCGACTGGGATTTCTTCACGGGCACGGGCGCGGGCGACATCGCCGTCAACATCTCGATCTACGATCCCGCCAATCCCCTGGAGATGGATTCCAGCCGGGTGGCCGCCGCGTCGACCCGCTACGAGGCGGGGCCGCCGCCGGTGCCGATTCCGGGCGACGGGTCGATTGCCCTGCAGATCGCCGACCTGGCCACGGCCGCGCGCGCGGGACTCGACGGGCAGACCTTCGGGCAGTACCACACGACGGGCCAGGTCCTGCTGGGCAACCTGATCCAGACGGAGGCGGCGCTGGCCAAGGACGGGGCCTCGATCGTCGGCGCGCTCAGCGACGCCCTCCAGGCCGAGGTGGGCGTCAATCTCGACGAGGAGCTCATGGACATGCTCCAGGCGCAGCGGGCCTTTGATTCGGCCGGGCGCGTGCTGACCACCATCGATGAAATGATCCAAACGCTTTTGCGACTGTAGCCCTCTAACCCGGAAATGGAGTTCCCATGAAGATGATGATCAAAGAGCGCAAGCCGGATGCCCGCGCCGCCGTCGACGCCAAGAAAAAAACGTCCATTCTCGATTGTGTCCAGCAAACGGCCGAATGGCTCGAAATGTACACGCGCATCCTGCGGGACCTGCGGCAGGCGCCGGTGGCGCGCTGAGGCGCGTCCGTTGTTTTCCCTTCCGGCCGCGGCGCCGGAGTCCAACCCCGAGGAGGCGCGATGGACATGCCTGTTCAAGCGGTGGTGGCCCTATTGGAGGATGTGGTCTATCCCCGGAACCATTATGGGGAGAAGGCGTGCCGGGCCGGTGCGGACCTGTTGATCCAGATGCTGGGCATCGATGTGCACGACGCGTTGGTGGCCTATTACGTGCCCGGGGCGGAAGACCTGGCGGTGCGGGCGGCGCTGGAGGAGCGCTTCCAGGAGATCGATCCGCGCCTCGTGGCGAAGACCGCGGCGGTGATGGCCGCGCATGCCGCGCGCCTGTCGCTGTACGCCGATGCGGAGGAGGTGTTCGCGATGCTCCAGGGAATGGGGATTCCGCTGGGGCTGGTCGTGGACGGGCCGGCGCGGTCGCAGCGGCAGCTGGTTCGGCATCTGCGGCTGGAGCGGATCTTCCGCCATGTGGTGTATTCCGGCGAACTGCGCGGCGAGCGGCCGGTGGACGATGCGCTGGGCGTCATGGAATTGATGCTCGACTGCCCGCTGTGCTGCACGGCGCTGGTCTGCGCACGCGGCGGCCACGCCAAGCTGGCAGTGGGGCGCGTGGGCCAAATCTACCGGGTGTTCCGGCGGACGCCGACCGGGCACCGCCAGTCGTCCCATTTCGGCCTTTCGCCCATCATTCCAATGCTGAACCTGTACGACTTGCCAGAGGCCCTCGGACTGGTGGCCTGGCCGGACTAGGGCGGGGTGGGGGGGGAAGAAAGGGGGCGGAGGGATGTCGCTATTTCCGACATCGGGGCGGTTTCCGCGCCGGGTCCGCGGCTGGGAACGGCTGGTTTCCGAAAAATAAACATAAACTCATTATGTTGCATGACAATGAGTAATATGTATCATGAGCGGCGTACGTTCCAGTTGGCATGATCCTTGCATCTCCTTGGAGTGGCAAGGGCATAGCAGAACGAAGGCAGCGCATGAAACTGAACATGAATCTGGGACAGGGACTGGCACCGCAGCAGCAACTGAATCTGGCGCCCCAGCTGCTCCAGTGGTTGCGCCTGCTGCAGGCGCCGGCGTTGCAATTGGAGCAGATGGTCCGGCACGAGCTGGATGCCAATCCGGCGCTGGAGGAGATGGAGGGGGAGGAAAAGAGCGAAGCGGACGACGATTTTGACGAGATGTACGGGGAGGAAGAGGGGGAGGTTCAGGACGAGCGGATGGAGATGCTGGCGGAACTGGACCGCGAATGGGACCGGGACGAAGGGTCGACCTCGGCCGGCGACATCGCCGCCAGCCAGGAGCGGATGGACTACCGGATGAGCACGCTGACGGAAGCGTCGTCCATGCGCGAGCGCCTGCTGAAGCAGATCGATGTCATGGGGCTGGCCCGCGGGGTCAAGGCCGCCGCGGAGCTCATCGTGGGCACGCTCGACAAGCGCGGCTATCTGGATTTGCCGCTGGCGACGCTGGCCGAGGAAAGCGGCATGACCGTGGCGACACTGGAAGAAGCCCTGCAGTGGGTGCAGAGCTGCGAGCCGGTGGGCGTGGGTGCCCGCGACCTGCGCGAATGCCTGTTGCTGCAGCTTCCGGCCGACGACCCGGACCACGCGCTGGCGCGGCGGCTGGTGGCGGACCACATTGAATCCGTCGCCCAGAACCGGCTGGCGGCGATCGCCGACCACATTGACGCGGAGTTGGAAGATGTCGAGGACGCGGTCCGGCTGATCCGCACCCTCAATCCCTGTCCGGGGCAAGCGCTGGTCGCCGACGAGCCGGTATGCACCGTGACGCCGGATGTCGTCATCCGCCTCGACGAGAACGGGGAGTTCGAGATCGAGATCGTGGAGCGCAACGTGCCGCGGCTGCGCATCAGCCATTCGTGCCGGGCGCTGATCGAGAAGGGGAGCCTGTCGCGCGCCGACCTGGCCTACGTCCGCAACCGCATCCGCTCGGCGATGTTCGTCATCGAGGGTCTGCGCAAGCGCGAGGCCACGATGCGGCGGATCACGGAGGAGATCGTCCGCATCCAGCACCGCTATCTGCGCGGGGAGGAGACGGAGATTCGTCCGCTGACGATGGCCAAGGTGGCGGCGATCATCGGCGTGCACGACACGACGGTGAGCCGGGCGCTGGCGGAGAAGTACGTGGAGACGCCGGTGGGGGTGCTGCCGATGCGCCATTTCTTCCAGGCCGGCTACCAGTGCGACGACGGTTCGGCGCTGACGCCGGACATGGTCCGCCAGCGCATCCACGCGATCATCGCGGCGGAGGATCCGGCCACCCCGATCAAGGACGAGGACATTGCGGAGATCCTGAAGAAGGACGGCATTCCCGTGGCGCGCCGCACGGTGGCGAAGTACCGCGGGGAGCTCGGAGTGGGCTCTTCGAAGGAGCGCGTCGGGCATGCGCCGATGCGCCTGGCCCCCCGCCCGGAACCCGCGGAAGCGGCCGAAGCCGAAGCCGCCGAGGTCGAAGAGGCCGAGCTGGTCCTGGTCTAGCCGGGACCCCGGCGCCGGTGCCGGCCGCATTTTTCCACAGTGTGGAAAAAAAGGGCGCCGATTTTCCATGGAGTGGAAAAAAGTTTTCCACGGTGTGGAAAAAGGCGCTTGCCATTAACTAACTGATTAGTTAACATGGGGCGCATGAAATCGGAAACGGGCAGGAAGGCGGACGGGGCAGGCGTGCGGGGGCGGCTGCTGGCGGCGGCGGTGGAGCGGTTCGCCGCGCAGGGCGTGACGGGCACGACGGTGGCGGAGATCGCGCGGGGCGCGGGGGTCACGTCGGCGATGGTGCACTATTATTTCCAGACGAAGGAGCAGTTGCTGGAGGCGGTGGTGCAAGACAAGCTGGTGGACGGGTTCCTGGCGTACCTGGGG
>CAYODC010000065.1:0-9700 GCA_964402575.1 uncultured Verrucomicrobiota bacterium | reverse complement strand
GGCCGTTCATAAACGGCCACAGTAAATCTGAATTTGCTCTAAAAGAGGTCGGCGAAAGCCTGTGCGATGATTTCGGTGCCGGCGTCGTTGGGATGAAGCCCTTCGCCCGTGAACAGGGCCTCATCCGAGCGGGCGCCGATGGGATCGGAGGGATCCGGGGCAATGGCGAATTCCCGTTCCAGATCGACGCAGCGGATGCCCTCCCGGGCCGCTAGGTCCCGAATGCCCTGGTTCAAGGCGAGGATGCCGGGAGCGAAGAAGCGATAGCTGTGGAGGGGGATGGGATAGGTGGCCAGCACGGGCAGGACATCGTTCTCCTTGCAGATCCGGACCATTTGTTCAATGGCGTTCAGGGTGGGGGGCACCCCCAGGCTGTGGATGAGGTCGTTGACGCCATAGAGAATCAGCATGTAGGCGGGCCGGCACTGTGCAATGACGGTGCGGGTGCGACCGACATTGAGGTCCGCCCGCGTGCCGTTGATGCCCGCGTTGTGGACGGTTTTCCCGATCAACGACGCCAACCGGGCGGGATAGGGGGTGCAGGGACAGCAATTGCCCATGGTGAGACTGTCCCCGAAAGCCGCGACGACATTCAGGTCGTTGGCGCCCGGATGACGATTCTTCAGTCCGCCATCCTCGCTTCCGCAACCGGATGGCAGGGTCCCGGCCAAGAGGAACAGAAGGGCGGCGCGGGAGCATCCAACCAGTCGACGCATCGGGGACTCCTGTCTCCGGAGGGAGCCTAGAAGAGATCGGCAAACGCCAATGCCATGACCTGGGTGCCCGCATCGTTGGGGTGGAGGCCATCCGGCATGTACAGTGCAAGGTCGGCGGCGGGCCAATCGGAGACGACCGGATCGCGGCCGTCGGAAAATTCGCGTTCCAGGTCCACGCATTCGATGCCTTCCGAACGGGCGATGTCGCGGATGCCCTTGTTGAGCGTCAGCGTTCCCCCGGCAAACAACGCGTGGGGACCAGTCGGGACCGGATAAGTGGCGAGGACGGGGACGACGTTGTTCTGCTTGCAGATGGTCACCATCCGGCTGATGGCGCCCAGGGCGCCGGCGGCGCTTTCGCCCATGATGACATCGTTCACTCCGTAGAGGATCAACATAAAGGCGGGGTGGTACTTGTCGATGGCTTCCTGGGCGCGGCCGGAATTGCCGGAGGCCGTGCTGCCGCCGACGCCGGTATTGAAAACCGCTTTCCCAATCAATCCGCCCAGGCGGGCGGGGTAGGGCGTGCAAGGGCATTCACTGCCGCGGGTGATGCTGTCCCCGAACGCCACGACGACGTTCAGGTCGTTGTCGCCCGGGTTTTTGTTCGAGAGGGATCCGCCGCCGCCACCACCGCCGCATCCACCCATGGCCATGGCCAAGCTCCAAATGAGCATCGAAGAAAGAATCCTGCGTGTCATGACCGATCTCATCGTTATTCCTCCTCGATTTCGCGGTTATCCTGCGACAACCCTTATCGAAAACCCTCGGAAGAGTCTAGCCGGAATGCATGCCGGGACTCGATATGGGGGAAGGTCGGAGGAAAAGAGTGGCGCGTCCGGGATCGTCGGTGTTTAATGCGTCCCCATCATGCAATGCGATGGATCATGGGTTGAGGTGGATTTGGGCCGGGTGCGCGCCAATGCGAAAGCGATTCGCACGTCGCTGAACGGTCCAGACCTGATAGCGGTTGTCAAGGCGGATGCCTACGGCCATGGGCTGGCGCCCATGGCGGCGGCTTTGCACCAGAGTGGCATCACGCGGTTTGCGGTGGCCTATGTGGGGGAGGCTTCCGTCGTGCGAACGGCCGTCCCGGCGGCGGAACTGATCCTGGTCCTCGGAGTGGCGGGGGCGGAGCATGTCCCCCAGATGCTGCGCGAGGGCATCACCCCGGTGGTGGTGTCGACCGCGCAGGGCCAGGCGTTTTCGGATGCGGCGGCCGCGGCGGGGGGACGTCTTGCCGTGCATGTGAAACTGGACACGGGCATGGGTCGCCTGGGATTTGTGTGTCCGTCGGAAACCGCGGAGGCGGCGGGTCTTGCCCGGTTGCCAGGCCTTGAACTGACTGGCGTCTGCACGCATTTTTCGATGGTGGAACCCGACAAAAAGCCCACGGCGGCGCGCGGACAAGCCGATAAATTCCGCCAGGCGGTTCCCGTAATCGAAGCGGCGGCGGGGCGAAGGCTTTTCCGGCACATGTCCAGCAGCCGCGCGGCCCTGCTTTTGAAGGATTGCGACCAGGATGCCGTCCGGGTGGGCATCGCTCTCTACGGTTACGGAGCTGGGGAACCGGAACGGCGCTTCCAGACCCGGCCCGTCCTGAGCTGGAAATCCCGTGTGATGCAGGTCAAGACCGTTCCTGCCGGATTTGCCGTGGGCTATTACGGCAGCTACAAGACATCCGGGCCCACGGACCTGGGCATCATCAGTTGCGGCTACACCGACGGGTTCCAGCGGCACCTGGGCAACAAAGGCCATGTGCTGATCGGCGGCTGCCGACGGCCGGTGGTGGGGCGCGTCAGCATGAATTGGATTGCGGCGGACCTGGGACCGTCCAGCGGAGTACGGGCGGGGGATGAAGTTGTCCTGATTGGTGAACAGGGGGAAGAGCAGGTTTGGGCCGATGAACTGGCGCACCATTGCGGGACGATTGCCTATGAAATCCTGACCGGGATCTCCCGGCAGATCGAACGGCGCTACCTCGGCTGAATCCACGGCAAAGGAACTCCATGAAAATCCTGATTGCATCCCGCAACTCCCACAAAATCCAGGAAATCCGCGACATCTTCGACTTGCCAGGAGTGGAGTGGATTTCCACGACGGCATTTCCCGGCCTGCACGATGTCGAAGAAGACGGGGCGACCTTCGAAGCCAATGCCGTTAAAAAGGCGAAGGAACTGGCCTTGGCGACCGGGTTATGGGCGCTGGCCGATGATTCCGGATTGGAAGTCGTGGCGCTGGACAATGCCCCGGGCGTGTATTCCGCCCGTTTTGCCGGCGAACCCTGCGACCATGCCCGCAACAATGCCAAGCTGCTGCACCTTTTGGAGGGGAAGGCCGATCGGACGGCCCGTTTCCGTTGCGTGGCGGCCCTGAGCGATCCAAACGGAAACGTCCAAACCGTATCCGGCACCTGCCCCGGACGCATCATCGGCACCTTGCGCGGAGGACAGGGATTCGGGTACGACCCGCTGTTTATTCCCGATGGATTTGAGCAGACGTTTGCGGAAATGCCCAACGAGGAGAAGAATCGCTTGAGTCATCGCGGCCGGGCGATGAGCCTTGCCAAGGAGAAATGGGGCGCCCTGATCGCGTCCAACGCACCGCGTTTTCCCTAGACGGAGAGGCGCGGGCTTCTTTCCCGGCTGGGGGGGGGGCGGCATAATTGTCTTGTGGATCTGGCGTTTTTTTTCACACTGGGCCCATGAAATCATTTCTGGTCAGATGGGGAACTCATTCGGTTTGGATGGCGGTCTTTCTGGCGCTAGGCCTTCCGGCCCTGGCGCAAGAAACACCGACCGAGGCGGCCCAGGCGCCGGCGGGGGAAGGGCGCACGCCGGTCATCCGCCATATGGAGCGCAAGCTGGACGGTGCGGACATGAAGCGTGTCTGGCACTGGCGCAAGAAGCTGCCTGAATCGTTCTATCGGCGCAACAACTTCGGGTGGGCCTGGGCGGAAATCGAGGGCTTGGATAAGAAAGAGTATTATGCACACAGCAGCATTCAAAGCCTGGACGGATTTTCACGCCAGGTGGCCCGGCGGCTGAAAGGCATGTCGTTTTCGCCGGAGAAGGGGAAGGGGCGGTTCACGACCCTGTTTGTGGACTATCTGGGCAATATCGACGGACCCAACGCGCTCCCGCGGTGGTTCGACACGGAATACAAAATGCTGGAGGACATCGCCTCCCGGTTGCCGAACTCCTCCGTGGCGGGATCCATTCGGCTCTACACGAATTTGGAACCCTGCCTCAGTTGCCGGGGGGTGATGGAACAATTTCTCGAAGCCTACCCCAACATTGAAATGACGGTGTTCTACGAATGGCCCTAGGCGTGGACGCGGATCCGGCCGAATTATGGACTGGCATGGCCTCGGTTTTCATGTACGCTAATTTGTTTCGATCAAACCCGGCAACGGAAGGAACCTGATGCACCACTTCACACGATGGATACTGGCGGGACTGCTGATGAATCTGGCCCTCTCCGGGGTGGTCCTCGCCCAGTCCGCTTCCGAGCCCATCCATGAAGAAGTGCCGGGAGTGCGGCAGCCCTCGTTGCGCAAGGCCAGTCCAACGAAGGATGCCGCGGTGCTGGAGCGCATCGAATTCCAGCGGGAGAAACTGCCCCCCCAATACCGGAAACGCAACAACTTCGCCTGGGCGATTGCCAAGATCAAGGGCTTGGAAAAAGTGGAGTATTATGCCCACAGCGGCATTCAAACCATGGAAAACCTGTCCGAGAAGGCCGCGGCGAAGATCCATGACATTTCCCTGAAGCCCGAACACGGACGCTACCATGTCCTGTGCGTGAACCAGCGGGATGTCGTGGACGGGCCGGACTGCTGGCACCGCAACGTGGATACGGAATACAAGATTCTCGAGGACATGGCGGCGCGGATGCCGGACACGTCCGTGAAGGGACGCCTCAAGCTGTACACCGATCTGCCGCCCTGCGCGAGTTGCTGGAACGTCATGAAGCAATTCATGGCCGACTACACCAACGTCCAGATGCAGGTGCTCTACCGGCAAAAGTAGCCTGTGGCCGTGCGGGAGGCCGGCCTGCCCGTCGCAGGCGGACTCGCGAAAAAAGGGGAGCAGGAGTCGGGGTTGCGCAGGACGATCAAACGAAGGGAAACGGTCCGATGAAATCCTCACCATACTATGAATTGCGCTGCGCGGTCATCGAGATGTTCTATGAAACCATGCGGGAAGAAGGATATGCCATCGGGCAGGCCGCATCGCGATGCCTGGTGGAATTCCGACAGGAAATCCTCGCCGGGGGGCAAGAGTCGATGGTGGTCCTGAGCGTGCTGTTGTCCCGGGTGAGCCGGCATGAACCGGCCGCCTTGGAACATTTTGGGCCGGAGCTGAGTGCGCTCCGAGCCTTGGTGCGCAAGCCGTCTTGCTGGCGGAACCTGGCCTCCGGAGAAAAAGACCGCATGCGCGAGGATGCGCGGTTCACCCTCGAAAAGGCGCCGGGGCGATAATCCTCATCCTGCCGGGGGTTTTGCGGGGTTTCCGGACTTTGGAAACCGGCCTGCTCCGCATCGGGGTTTCGTGCGGACGGGTATTGCATGGGCGCGGGGGGATTTGATACTTTTATCAAGTTATGGCTGGCAAAAAAGACAAACCTAAAAATGTTCGCAGGGAAGCCACAGGCATTCTCATGCAGGCCCTCTGGGTGCTGCTGCTTCTGGCGCTGGTTTCCTATACCAGCAAGGACATCCCCTGGGAACACAGCCCCTCCAATTCCCCGACCCTGAATTACATCGGCCCGGTGGGAGCCTGGTCCGCCTGGGCGATCTTCAATGTCTTCGGGTTGGTGGGCTTTCTCTTTCCGTTGCTGCTGGCGACGTGGGGCTTGATCATGCTGTTCCAGTCGGGCGAGCGCGTCTGGCCAAGGGTGTTGTGGATGCTGGGCATTCTGGCCGGGCTGTGCGTGCTGGTGGACATCCAAACGGGTTTTTGGGACGAGCTCGGGATGGATCGCTTGAACCTGAACCGGATGCCCGGGGGCTATCTGGGGCTTTTCTTCGGGCGGATGCTGCTGACGAGTTTCTTGGGGGTCGTGGGGGCGGCCATCATCAGTACCGGCGTGGTGGTGGGGGGCGTGTTCTTCGTGTCGCAGACGCATCCCGTCGAAATCTGGCGGCTGCTGACGGAGGCGTGGGCGAAATGGCGCGAGCGGCGCGAAGCCGTGGCGGCCGGCCGTCGCACGGCGCAGGAACAGGCCGAACGCGAGGCGAAACTCCTGGAAAAGGAGCGCCTGCGGTTGGAGCGGGAGCTCGAGAAGGAACGGCGGATCGAGGAACGGGAGGAGCGCCGCCTGGAGAAGGAACGCGAACAACAGCGCAAGGAAGAATCCCGCCAGCGCGAAGCGGAAGAACGCGCCCGGCGCGAGCAAGAAGAAGAAGAAACCCGGGCGCGGGAAGAGGAAGCCCGGAGGGCGGCTTTCCAGAAACGATTGGCGGAACAACAGCGCCTTGATGCGGAAAAGCGCGCCGCGGAAGAGCGCGCCGCCAAGCAGGCCCGGTTGGAAGCCGAACGGGCGGCGAAAGAAGCCGCGGAACAGGCGAATCTGCCCGCACCCAAGTGGGCGCTGCCGTCGATGACCCTTCTTCAACCGATTCCGGAAGGCGCCGGGGTCCGGGCGGGCGGCGATGAACTGGACCGGACCATCCGGATCATCCGTGGAACCCTGGCGGAATTCGGGATCGAAGCCGAAGTGACCCACGTCGAACAAGGGCCGGTCGTGACGCGGTACGAACTGTTGCCGGCGGCCAACGTGAAGGTGGAGCGGATCGGGAACCTGGCCAACAACATCACTCTGGCCCTGAAGGCGGAAAGCATTCGCGTCCAGGCGCCGATCCCCGGAAAGGGCGTGGTTGGCATCGAGGTTCCCAACCGGGCGGCGGCGCCGGTGGTGCTTCGCCAACTGATGGAAAGCGCGGCGTGGACGACCTCCAAAGCGGCCCTGCCGCTGGCGCTGGGACTGGACGTGGGCGGGCACGTGCTGATGGCCGACCTGGCCGCGCTGCCGCATCTGCTGATCGCGGGGGCGACCGGCCAGGGCAAGACGGTCTGCATGAACTCGATCCTGGCCGGCTTGCTCATGACGCGCACCCCCGACGAGCTGCGATTGATTCTGATCGATCCCAAGATCGTGGAATTCTCGGGCTACAACGATTTGCCCCATCTGGAAACACCGGTCATCACCGATGCCAAGAAGGTGGTGCACAGCCTGCGGATCGCCATCCAGGAGATGGAGCGGCGGTTCAAGCTGTTCCACCGGGCGAAAGTGCGCGACATCCGTTCCTTCAACCAGCGTCCCAAGGCCGAACAGCCCGCGCTGTTCGACGCCGAGGCGGGCGAGGCGGGCGAGGAGGGCGACCGTCCGCCGGAAGCCCCGTTGGCGGCATCCGACTCGGCCGAGGAACCGATGCCGGACCGCTTGCCGTATTGGGTGATCATCATCGACGAGCTGGCGGATCTGATGCTGACCGCGCAGCAGGACATCGAGCCGCGCATCCAGAAGCTGACGCAGTTGGCTCGCGCCACGGGCATCCACATGATCATCGCCACCCAGCGGCCCACCGTGGACATCGTCACGGGCACGATCAAATCGAACATTCCGGGCCGCGTCGCCTTCAAGGTGGCCCAGAAAAACGATAGCCGGGTTGTCATCGACCAGGAAGGCGCGGACAAGCTGGTAGGCAAGGGCGACATGCTGGTGTTGACGGGTTCGAACAAGATTGCCCGCGCGCAGGGAGCCTGGACCAAGGATGAGGAAATCCAGTCCATCGCCGACCACTGGAAACTGCAGGGCAAGCCCCGCTATGATTCGCGGTTCACCGCCAAAGACACCCGGGACGGCGGCGTGGCCTTGCCGGATGCGCCCGAAGAGGACGAAGAGCTGATCCAACAGGCGATCGAAGTGATCCGGCAGACTCGGCGGGCCAGCACGTCGTCGATCCAGCGAAGGCTCCGGATCGGCTATACACGGGCGGCGCGGTTGATCGATATTCTCGAAGAGCAGGGCATGGTTGGGCCTCCGCGGGGATCGGAGGCTCGGGAAATCCTGTTCGACCTCGACGGCATCCCCGCCGAGGGCGCGGACGATGGCGACGACGACCATCTCCCGGCATAGGAAGGAAACATGAGCGGCTTGGGCATGCAATTGCGGGAGGCGCGCGAACGCCGGCGGGTGACGGTGACGGAGGCCGCGGCGGCGACTCACTTGAAAACCCTGGTGGTGGATGCCATGGAGCGCGACGATTATCCCCGTCTGATCGCCCCGGCCTACGCCAAAGGTTTTTTCCGCCTCTATTGCGATTATCTCGGCGTGGATCCCGAACCGTTCATTACCGCCTATCTGCACTACACCGGGGTTTCCGAAGACAAGGCCGAACTGATTCGGGACCCCAACAAGAAACCCGGCCTGTTCTCCGGAATCCACAAGAAGATGAAAGAAATGCAGGACCGCAAGGAGATGCAACGCAAGGCGCAGGAACTCGAAGCCGCGCGGGAAAAAGCCCGTCAGATGAAGCAGCAGGTCTCCGCAACCGCTCCGCATCCGGCCGAAACCGGCGAACGGTTTGATCCTCCTTCCGATCTGGCCGAAACCTCCCGGATCGAACTGGCCCCGCCTCCGCGCCGGCCAAACGTGATCCAGCAAACCGTGCTGTTTGAAACCGAGGAGGAGGGCGGAACGGATGAATCGTCCGAAGACGCCGCGCCGGAAACGGATTCCCGTTCGGATGAAGAACCTGAGGCGGCCGAACAGGAACCGGTCCGTGTCCAGGCCGTAGTCCCTCCGGCGGAGCACCCGCCCGTGGAAGCGACGATCGCCCGCCCGGCGCGAAGCCGCGCCGGGAAACGCAAGGCAACCTCGCCTCGGGAGGAGGCCGAAGCGCGGGCCCGTAGCGCCGAAGAACGCCGCCGCCAGTTGGAAGAAGCCCTGCGGCAGTCCGAAGAAGAGGTGCGCCGGGCCCACGAAGAAGCGGAACGCCAGGTGCGCGAAGAAATCGAGCGCAAGGCATTGGAGGCCGAGCAAAACCGCCGCCAGTTGGAAAAAGAACTGAAGAAACGCGAACAGGCCGAGCAGAAGGCGCGCGAAGAGGCGGAAGAGCGCATGCGCGTCGAGGCGGAACGGCGCGCCCAGGAGGAAGAGGAACTGCTGGCCCGCCAGGAAGCGGAGCGCCAGGCCCGCCTGGAGGCGGAGCAACGCATCCGCGAGATCGAAGAACAGCGGTACGAGTTGGAGCAGGAACTGCAGCGCCGCGAAGAGGCCGCCCGTTTGGAACGCGAAGCCATCGAACGCCTGTGGCAAGAGGAGGAAGCCAAGCGGTCCCAGGCCGAGGCCGAACAACGGGCGCGCGAGGAAGCCGAACGCGCGGCCCGCGAGGCCGCCGAACAGAAAGTCCAGGAGACCGAAGCCAGCCGGCGCCTGCTGGAAGAAGAAATCCGCCAATTCGAGGAAAACGCCAAACGTGCGCGGGAAGCCGCCGAGCAGCGCGCCCGCGAGGAAGCCGAACTCCGATCCCGGGAAGAGGCGGAACGGAAAACCCGCGAGGAAGCCGAACGCCGCGCGCGGGAAGCCGCCGAGCAAAAGGTGTTGGAAGCCGAAGAAAAGCGCCGCCAGTTGGAAGCCGAGCTGTTGCGCCGCGAGGAAGAAGCGCTCCAGGCGAAAGTCGAAACGGAACGACAGGCCTTGGAGTCGGCGGAAAGGCAAGCCCGGGAAAAGGCGGAGCACGAAGCCCGCGAGGAAGCCGAACGGCAGGCCCGCATGGCCGTGGAACAACAGGTGCGCGAAACCGAAGAGCGCCGGAGCCGCCTGGAAAAGGAACTGCACCGCCGGGAAGAGGAAACCCGCCCCGGCCGCAGCTGCGAGGGGCGGTTGTACACGATCATGGGTTGCCGCTAAAGCAATCCCTCAGCTTCCAGCACGGCGCGAACGCCGGCGGCCTCGGCGTCGTCCAGCGGCGTCAT
>CAYODC010000064.1:0-9779 GCA_964402575.1 uncultured Verrucomicrobiota bacterium | reverse complement strand
CGCAGGCTACGTCTCCGGTGAGAAAGTAGGTGTGGCGGCCTGTGTCGGGGCCACACGGATCGGCGGGGGGGTCGCCGGCACGATCGGACTTCTGGCGCGGAGTCTGCGCGCCGGCGGGATCATTCTCATCGGCGAGCCCTTCTGGCGGCGGATCCCGCCGACGGAGGAGGTGGCCAAGAAGTGTCTTGCCGGCGCCATCTCCGAATATCTCCCGCTTCCGGGACTTCTCGCGTCTTTCGGCCGCCTCGGCTGCGACGTGGTGGAAATGGTTCTGGCCGACCAGGACGGCTGGGACCGGTACGAGGCGGCCAAATGGCTGACCATGCGCCGATGGCTCGAGAACAATCCCAACGACGAATTCGCAAAAGAAGTTCGAGCCCAACTGACCTCGGAACCCGTGCGCTACACCACGTACACGCGCGAATATTTGGGCTGGGGCGTGTTCGCGCTAATGCCTCGATGACGTGCCGGCAGAGGAACAGACGCCTGCCGTTTCTGACGTCCACTCCCTCAGTTCAGCCGCCAGATCGCGTTGTTGAGCGCGCTGGCGAAGGCCACCCCGGCGGCGTAGGGGAGAAATAGGCGGCCGGCGGGCCGGTCCGCCCGCCAGAAGGCCCGCATTGTCGCCAGGATGGCCGCCATCAGGGCCAGGATCTCCGCCAGCGCCCAGCCGGGTTGCTGTAGGCCGAAGAACAGCGGCGTCCACAGGGCGTAGAGCAACTGTTCTCCAGTTCCACGTCCGTCTCCCGCGGCTTGCGAATGGTCTCCTCCTCCTTGTACTTCTTCTTCGTTCCCATGACCTCGTCTCCTTTGCTTAGCCTGCCGGAATCCTAATATTTCGACGGGTACCGCTTTCAGGGGGGGAGGTCACGGGGAGGAGGGCGGAGCGTGAGGGAATTCCTGTCAAAAATACCGGAATCTCCCGGCAGACGGATCCGGATGGGGATGCGATAACACGTTACCAGTTGAAGCGGTGGCCATGAGCCTAGCTGGAAGGCAACGGAGCGAACGGAAGCGGCGCGTGATTTTCTTGGCAATCGAATGACATGATTTGGGACGGGAAAAAGCCGGAAATCCTTTCCGGGCGAGAAGAGCCCACGGATGAGCAGCTCGTGTCGGCCTATCAAGGCGGCGGGTCCGTGGTGCACCTCGATGTCCTGTTTTCCCGGCATGTGGCCCGCATCCGCACCCTGACCTACCAGATGGTCTTGAACAACCACGATGCCGACGACATTACCCAGGAGGTCTTCCTGCGCGCGGCGCATGCTCTCAACGGGTTTCAAGGCGATTGCCGATTTTCCACCTGGCTTTATCGGATTGCCGTCAACTGCGCCAACACCTTTCTGGCCAAACGGAATCGCCGCCGCGAAGAGTTCACCGAAGACTATCCGGAGCCGGTTGCGCCGGTTGAAGAACGTCCGGACCGGGCCTGCCAGCACGTCGAAATCCGGGCGAAGATACAGGCCGCGCTGCAGGAACTGTCGCCCAAACTCCGGGCGGCCATAGTCCTGACCACGTTGCACGACATGAGCATTCTGGAAGCCGCCAAGGTGGAAGCATGTTCGGTGGCGACCTTGTATTGGCGTGTCCATGAGGCGCGGCGTCAACTCAGCAAGCGACTCAAGGGAGGCGACCTACCCGAAGGAGTGCAGAGGCATAGCGGGCAGGTGTCCAGGAATCGGATTCGACGCGAAATGGAGCGACGGTTGGGACTAGCGGGCAGAAACGCTTTACAAAGTGAAATCTAAGGCGATTTGACGAAAATACCGGCAGGCAACGACCCCCTTTGAAAAAAAATGCAAAAAACATCCAAGAATCAGGCCATGAAGTGGGTCCAAGATCATGAAGGCGTTGAATTCCATCATCATTCCCCATGTGTGGCATAGCACGTAAATCATGAGAAAGTCGGAATTGAACAATCTATTGCATCAGTGGGCAGAGGCGACCGCCCCGGATGCCCAGACCCTTTCTCGTTTGCAGGAATGCGTGCATGCCGATCTCCGTGGGGGGGGGCGGTGTTCCGTGAGGCCCGATCCGATTTCTTCTGTGGGGGGGTGTTCGCCGTGGAGCTGGGTTTGGGCCCAGGCGGCCTGCGTGGGATGGTTGCTGGCGGTGGGTTTGTTTTGGGGGATTGCCGGCTTGGACCAAGTGCCATCCCCCTGGGCTTCCGCCCCAGAGGCGAACTTGACGAAGCCGGCATGTCCGGCAGGGCGACTTGGCGGGGTGTCACGCGATGCGACCTGCCGGCAGCTCGCCCGTGGCTTGCATTTTCACATGATGTTCCTGGACGTGTCGCACATGCCGGGGCTGGCAGGCCCATACCGGTCCGATGCACTCGTGCGGCAGTCCGCACCATGCTGGAAACTGGAAGGGCTGGCCATGGGGCCCCTTGTTTGGGAGGTCCGGAAACAGAACAATTGATTGACCGGCGAGGCTCGTTCTCTCCGGTGGCAGGATATAAATTAAAAAAACACAAACCCGGAGAAAAAAAGCAGATGAAGAAAAGCACATGGTTGGTGGCGCTTCTCGGACTAGCGCTGACCGTTGCTTCGGCAATGGCCCAGAACGGAACCTGGTCGAAAACGGTTTCGAAGAGCGTGGGAAATTCCCAAGGGGGTGGATTTGCCGACGTGTATGCGTATGCCAACATCAATACGGCCAGCGTCTACTTGCCTTGTCAAAGCTATGTGCGTGGCCGGGCGAATGTGTACCTGTGGGACTGGTACAAGAATATCGCCAATATCCGCGGACATGGAGAAGTGAGGAACGACAAGGGGCGCCTGTGGGGTTACATGAGCGTCATGGGTTCGACCATTTGGAACCCGGACTACAGCGTGGACCTGTATTATTCGGAGCATTTCTCGTGGTATCCGTCCTACACCTTCTTCAGCCATAGCTACTATTTCACGGTCTGCTGCATTCCGTGTTCGATCGAGGGATCGATTGGCGGCAATCCGCGCATTCGGTCAATGGGCTATTTCTCCCCGACCCGCCTGGACCTGAACGTGAATGCGGGCGCCTATGCATGGGGCAGCATTGCCGGCGGCGTGGGCATTCCCTATCTGGCCCAGTTCAAGCTGGGAACCACGCTGAAGGTCTGCGATTCGGGCTGCAGGGGCACCGCCTCGCTGCGCTGGACGGGCCGTTGCGGGAGCCTGGACGCGACGTTCAATGGACTGAGCGCCAACTTCTGGTATGAGTACACCTACGCGATTTTCTTCAGCGACCACGTGAACTTTGCCAAGTACACGACGGGGACGGAACTCAAGAACCTCCTGACCCTCTAATCCGGATGGGGTAAGGAAAATGGGTAGGGGGGGGCGGAAGCCCCCTCCTGCTTTATTGCATTTTTCAAGATCGTGGATAGGGTATAACCAACTCAGACCCGCCGCGGGTCGGATCGGGAGCAGGAATGAAACCAGCCATGAACGGGATATTGGCGGTGCTGTGCCTATGGGCGAGCGCCGGATGGGCGGTCGCCGGAGAAGAATCGGCGGGGACGCCGGAAATCGTGGATGTCCAGCCAGAGGTTGCCGCCGAGGGGCGATCCGCCCGGCCTTCGCCCGCCGCCGCCTTGGAGCGGGCGCGGGCGTTTAAGCGCCTGAAGCAGGACCTGGTCACGAGCATCGAACACAAGGGCCGCACCCAGGAGATCCAGGGGCGGATGTGGAAAGACGGCGAGCGGGTCCGGTTTGAGCTTTCGCTTCCCACGCCCAACGGGCCCATGATCCAGTTGGCGGTCTTTGATGGGCGGATGTTCACCACGCATTTGCCCGAGCCGATCAACGTGGCCAACCAAGTGGATTTTTCCGAGGTGGAGAAACGCGTGGAGCCGCGCCGGTGGGCCTTGTTCAACCGAGCCCGGGCATTGGCGGTGGAGTCCGATCCCTTTCTCGGAATGGATACGGGGACGCTGGCGTTTCAGCGTTTTGACGAACTGGATGGCTTGGCGGTGCATGTTTTCGAAGCGGACATGGAGCCGATTCCCGAGGACTTCCGGGGGGGCTTTCCCTACGTGGCGGCCCGGGCGGAGATCTGGCTGGCGGTGGAGGACGGGATGCCCCGGCGGGTGACGCATTTCACGGAGGGCGGCATCCCGATTCTGACGCATACGTTTCGGAACGTGGTGATCGATCCGCCGCTGGACGACGGGCTATTCACGTTGACCTTTGCGAAGAACGTGAAAGTGGACGACACGACGAAGCAAGTAGTGCAAAAGCTGGTGGAATGATCCGGCGTGCGCCGGACCGGCGCGGGAGCCGAAGGAATCGGTTCGCGGACCGGAAGGCGTGAAGCCGTCGACAAAGGAATCTGACCGATGAAAGAACCACTGACGTCCCCGCCCTTGCCGCGTTTCCTGAGCGTCGTCCCTCTCCGGACCTGGATTGTCGTGGCCGTGTTGCTGGTCATGGCGGCCGTGGCGATCTGGAAGCTCGTGGCGGGCGACAGGGCGGAACCGGGGGAGGGCTTGTCCGGGGCTGCACCCGGGGCCGCGGAGCGGGAGTCGGGAGCGCCACAGGAGCGGGCCGGAGGTGCCCGGCCCGGGAAGGACGAGACCCCGCGGCTCTGGCTGGAGGTGGGCGACCGCTTGACCTATTCCGTGCACCAGAACCATGGCGTGAAGATGTCCATGATCACGGAACTGTCCTTCGGGGAGCCCGATGCCGAGACAGCCGAGAAGCCGTTGCCGCCGGCGCTGGTGGAGCCGCAGACCATGGAGACCCGGCAATCCATGACGGGCCAGGTCCGGATGGAGGTGTTGGCGGAACGGGTGGCGGCGGCAAGCGGGAACCCTCCGGTGAAAAGCTGGCTGGTGGAAATGTCCATGACGGGGTTGAACATGGACATGAGCATCCAGGGCGGGAATTTTCCGGATGATCCGGAAGCCCGGCGCCAGTTGGCGAACGCCAAGGACAAGCTGGCCCGCGAAGCCATGCGCAGCCGTGTGCAGGCGGAAGTGATGGAAAACGGCGAAATCGGCAAGATCGTGGCCACGGCGGATTCCGCGGAAGTGCGCAACCAGTGGCGGGGGGTGCTTTCCCGCTGGCAGGTGATTCTTCCGGACGCGACTGCGGACTCGGCGTGGGAACGGGAGGAGCAGGACGAAACCGGCCGCTACATCGCCGGCTATGAATGGCGGTCCGCCGAATATCCCCGCAAGCTCCTGAAGCGCAAGCTGCGCTACACCCAGATTTCGCTGGCGTCGCCGGGGCCGGCCCTGCAGCCCAGGCACGAGGTCAACGGGGAAACCCACATTGTGTTGGAAGCCTATCCGGTCTCCATTCACGGGCAGGAAGAGAAGACCCTTTCGAGCCGGGGCAAAGGGGGCTTCACGGTCACGGGGGAATCGCGGTTTTCGATCGAGCTGATCTCCGCGGAAAAGGATCCATCCCTGGCCTTGCGCGGCGCGGACGCGATGGTGCAGTTCATGG
This sequence comes from uncultured Verrucomicrobiota bacterium, assembly GCA_964402575.1. Classification (GTDB taxonomy): domain Bacteria; phylum Verrucomicrobiota; class Kiritimatiellia; order CAIQIC01; family Lenti-01; genus Lenti-01. Next base: position 4,347 of record CAYODC010000064.1, on the reverse strand, counting down.
CCGACACCAACACGTTGGCCTGGGTGGGGGAAGTGGATGGGGGGCCTCCGCCCGCGTCGACGCCGGAAGAAGTCGAGGAGTTGATCGATCTGCTGCGGAAAACCGTACAGCTTGCCGGTGGCGACAGCCCCCAGGCGCTGAACATTGCTGCGCTGTTGATCAAGGCGCTCAAGGCTGGCGGTCCCGAATTGGTGGAAGAGATCATGGTTGCCCTGAGCGACGACTATTCGGATGAATCCTTTGCGATGGTGCTGACCGGCGTACTGGGGGCGGCCGGGACCGGGCCTTCCCAGAAGGGATTGATCGAGATTGTGGATACGGACGACTGGCCGACCGAGTTGAAGGAAATGGCCTATACCTCCATGGCGCAGGTGTCTGAACCGGTGGAAGGTCTGGAGGATGCGCTGATTCGGCAGCACGAGGACGGGCCGGAGGCCTATCGGAAGACGGCCTTATTGATGCTGGCCCATGCGGGGCACCATCTGGACGGATCGGATCCGGAGCGGCGCGCGGCCGTGGAAGCGTACATTCAAGGGCGCATTGACGATGTGAACATCGAGAAATACGGGCATGAACTCAGCACGGCCCTGGCCGTGCTGGGGAATCTGGGGCCGGCGGAAGTCCCGCCTCTGGTGCGGGCCGCCGCGCAGAGTGAAGATCCCTGGGTGCGGACGGAAGCCCTGGCGAGCCTGAGCCGGGTCAAGACCGAGGAAGCGACCACCTTGGTGTTGCAAGGGATGAGGGATGAAGACGAGTCGGTGCGAATGACGGCGGTGCGGACCCTGGGCGAGCACACGCCGGACGGGGGGTATGACGCGTTGTGCGCCTTGTTGAAGGACGAACCCTCCGAAAATGTCCGGCAAGTGGCCGTCACGACTCTCGTCAACAGTTATTGGGGCGACGATGAAGGGGTGCGAAAGCTGTTGACGGAGATATCGCAGGCCGATCCATCGCCGGATGTGCGTGCCACGGCGGAAGAGATGATCGGATTCGTGGGGGTTCGGCCATGGGGCACGACAGACGAAAACGGCGCGGGGGAAGGGGCCGCGGGCGAAAGTGCCGCAGAAAAGAACACCGGTCCGATTGAAGGGGTCCAGCCCTGAGTCGGTGCGGGGGGGGAGACGGGATCCGTAGGTTGTTCGTTTGAGGCACCTATTGAATAGGGGCTGCCCGGGTTCCTGTATTCCTGCCCGGTCGACGCCCGGGCCTACAGAACCGCGTGCGATCTCCAAATCTGGCCATATGGAAAGACCGTATTTGCCGGGGATTGGGATGGCTTGCCATGTTGGGGGGCATCGTGATATGTCCGAGGAGTACATTGGTAAGGTTTCTTTAGGCATGGCGCGGGATCGAGGTCGCGCCGCAAGAGGGACGATCATATGGCGCCGATACGAGTATTCATCGTGGATGACCATCCGCTGATTCGGAGCAGTCTCCGGGACTTGTTTGCCTCGCGGGGAGGGGAGTTCCACTGTTGCGGGGAGGCGGGGTCCTGCAAGGAGGCGGTCGAGCGGATCGGGGCGGCCCGTCCGGACGTGGTGTTGGTGGACATGGGGTTGCCGGACGACAACGGATTCGCATTGTTGCGGGAGCTGAAAACCAACTGGCCGAGGGTGGGCGCACTGGTGTTTTCGATGCACGAGGAATCGAAGTACGCGCTGCGGGCGGTCAAGGAGGGGGCGCTGGGCTATCTGATGAAGACCGCGACCCCGTCGGCGGTGATGGACGCGGTGATTCGGGTGAGCGAGGGGAAGCGGGTCGTGGACGAGAGCATCCAGCAGCAATTGCTGGAGGAGATCTCAGGCGATCCGAAGGCCGGATCCAGTCCGGTCCGGCTGCTGTCGAGCCGGGAATGGCAGGTGTTCGAAAAGTTGGGCCAGGGGCAGACGATGCGGGAGATCGCGGAGCACATGAAGCTCAGCGAAAAGACGGTGGGGAGTTTTTGCGACCGGATCAAGGTCAAGCTGGGGCAGGGGCGATTGAGGGACGTGGCCCGGATGGCGCAGGAATGGAGCCGCCATGATCCGTTGTAAGACGGGTTGGCGGTTTGCGGGGACGGGATTGATCTTGTGGGGGGTGGGGTGGGGAAACCTGGGAGGGGAGGTGGCGCGGGCAGACGAGGGAATCGCCTGGGGCGTCAAGGTGGTGATCGTCCTGGCCTCGGAAGACGGCCAGTCGCGTTTCGAGAACGAACAGATCGAGGGGATGCGGGAGACGATCCCGCCCAACGTGGAATTGCGGGTCGATTATCTGGACGCCAAGCGGATGAGTCGGCACACGCACTTCGTGGAACGCTATGAAGCGGCTTTTTACGGCAAGTACCGCGGGCCGTGGAGTTCGGCCGCCGTCGTGGCCCTGAACGACGAGGCCATCCGGGTTCTGGGGTATTACCGGGACACGGTTTTCAAGGGGCAGCCGCGCGTGGTGAGCGGTTCGCACCCTCGCCATGCGGCGGATTTCCTGAGCGACAGCAACGGCTGGACCGGGGTATTCTGTGAACCGGACGTGCAGGCCACGATGGACGTGGCGCTGGCCCTGCATTCTCATGCCCGGCGGGCGCACGTCCTCACTCCCCCCACCCGTCGGGGCTTGCTGTGGAGACAGAAACTCAAGCCCTCCCAGACGGCTGGCCGGGACCTGCCGGAACTGATCTTCCCCACCCGGCCGGTCTGGGAGACGGAGCATGCCTTGACCTATCTGCGGGAAACGGGGCCGGATGAATTGGTGTTCTTCATGGACTATGAACCGATCCATTGGAAGACCGCCTATTTTTCCAACCAGATGTATGACCGTTTGCTGGCGGAGACGAAAGGGGCCGTGTATACGATCCAGGAGGAACTGATCGGGCGGGGTGCGGTGGGGGGGCATGTGGTCGACGGGCGGCAGATGGGGCGCAAGGTGGGCGAGCTGGTGGGCCGGGTGTTGTCCGGGGAGAACGCCCGGGACATTTCGCCCCTGATGTTGCCGGGGGAATGGCAATTCGACCACCTGCAACTGCAACGGTGGGGAATATCGGAGAGGCGGTTGCCGGAAGGCAGCCGGATCGTGAACCGGCCCTACAGCGAACTGCGGAAGTACCGGGGATTGATTCTGGGGGGGGCGGGGATCATGGCGCTGGAACTGACGATCATCATGCAACTCTGGCGGGGCCGGCGCCGGCGGCAGCGGATGATGAAAGCGCTGCAGGCGAGCGAGACGCGCTACCGGCAGTTGTTCGAAGGGTCGCGGGATTTGTTTGCGATCGTGGATTTGGAGGGGAACGTGCTGCACAGCAACACCGCCTTCCGCCAGATGCTGGGAAAAGGATCGGAAGAGGAGGAGGGAGGGGAGTCTTTGTGGGATTGGATTCAGCCGGAGGACTGCCGGCGGGCGCAAGCGCTGGTGGCGGGGGCCCGGCAGAGGGGGGGCGGTCGTCTCGAGACCCAATATTTGACGCGGGGGGGGGAGCCGCTGCCGGTGGAAGTGAATTTCCAGAAGTGCGATTTCGGTGAGAAGCCGGCGGTGGTGTGCTGTGCGCGCCTGCAGTCGGAACGGTTGCAGATCCAGATGATCGAGCAGGAGATCACCGAGCGGGAGCGTCAGGCGATCGGGCATGACATCCACGACGGGCTGGGGCAGTACGTGATGGCGTTGAAGATCCAGATTCATTTATTGGAGCAGTTGGCGGCAAAGGGGCAGGCGCCGGATGAAGAATTGCTGGCGAAGCTGAACGACCTGATGGCGTATCTGGGGGGCGAGGTGCGGAGCCTGGCGCGGTCGCTGGTGCCGTTCCAGATGGCGAATCAGACGCTGCAGGCGGCCATGCAGCAGAACCTGACGATGCTGCGCCGGTTGTTCCGGCTGGAGATTTCGCTGAAGTTCGAGATGGACGAGGAGCGGATACCCGACGAGGCGAAGCAGCAATTGTTCCGCCTGGCGCAGGAGGCGGCGCGGAATGCGGCGCGCCATGCCCGGGCGCAGCGGATTCTGGTCTGGCTGCACGCCTCGACGGACGAGGGGGGGGAATTGGTCGTGGAGAACGACGGGGTTCCGTTTGAAGGGAAGCCGCAAGAACGGACGGGGCTGGGGTTGTCGATCATGGTGCAGCGCGCGCGGATCATCGGCGGCGTGCTGGAGATCCAGCCGATCGAGGGGAAGGGCACCCGGGTGGTGTGTCGATTCCCACTGACGCCCGCAGGGCGGGATTGAAGGCCGGGCAACCGCCGCATCGGCTTCTTCCACCGGCCCGAACGGGACCGCGGTTCACGCCCCGGCCCGCCTGTTGCATCAAAACCGGGAACAACCACGGATCCCGACCTCTTGCAGAGTCGGGACGGATTTCGCGGATTTGGACAAAGAATGGGGACC
>CAYODC010000063.1:0-9797 GCA_964402575.1 uncultured Verrucomicrobiota bacterium | reverse complement strand
ATCCACCGCGCCGGTTCAGGGTTCCACGCGGAGGGCGGCAGGCCAGACGGCGGACCGGCGGCGCACGCCGGGGGCCTCGCTGTGCCGGATCGGCACGCGGCGGCCCTTGCCGGAATGGTACAGGCCGACCGCTACGTCAAGCGGCCCCGGCGGCAATCCGGCCGGTAGCGCAATCCGCCGGACATCCTCCACGATCTCGCCCGGAACCACGCGCAACGAGGCATCGCCCCATAACCGGGCCGGGCCGCGGTAATCCTCCTGCGCGACGATCTTCCCGCGCGCATCGCGCAGATGGACAAAGACGGTTTCCAGCCCCGGTTCGAAGGCGGCGCTGGCCGTCCAATACAGGCGCACCTCGGCCATCCCCCCCGCGCGCACCGCCACCGGCCCGGCCGCCATGCCCTCCAGCCGCGCGCCATTGCCGAATGCCGTGGCGCAGGGAACCGGCGGCACATGCGCGGACCCTTCGCGAAGGCTCACCGCCGCTTCGCCGCCCAGGCGCCGAACCTCGTCTTCGGTCAGCGCGGAAAGAGCCGCCGGGCGCCAGCGCGCCACCTCGGCCAGCAGGGCGCGCAACGTTTCCTCCGGCACTCCGTCCTGCCCTAAACGGCGCAGCGCTTCGTCCGCGCGGGCGCGCGCCCGCCCCGCCAGCAGCGTATCGCCGTTCCAGGCCGCCGCGGGCGGCAGGCCCAAGCCATCCGCGTTCCAGTCGCCGGGATCCGTCCGGAAAACCGCCCACGATCCCACCGTGGATAAGCGCACTTCCATCCCGTGCGCGGCAAACGTCCGGCGCGCGGTCTCGGCATGGCCGGATTCGACCACGAAGACGCACGGACGGTCGGCCGGAATGGAACCGTCCCGCGCCAGATTCCCACCGGTATACACGCGCGCCGACAGCCCTGCCAGCCGGTCCTCGGCCACCGCGCCCGTCGATAGCAGGCGGTTGGATATCCATCGCGGCGCAAACACAACCGACTGCGGCGCCTCCCGCTGCAGCCAGCCGGACAGTTCCGCCACGGTTTCCTCATCGTAACGGCGATCCTCGCCGCGACGGCCCTCCATCCCCAACACCTCCGCCAGACGCCACGGCAACCGCCCCGGCGCGGGCGCGCTCACGAACGTCACGCGCAACGCCATCACGCCGGACAGCCCGATGCGGTATTCCGGCCGGGCGAATCCGGATGGCACAAACAGCCGCGGCCCGGACCACTCCAGCGGAATGACCGGCGCATCGTCCAGCACCACGGACCACCCTTCCGCGGTTTCGGCTTCGATGCGCAGCCGCCGCGGAAAATCGAACGACTCGTCGGCCATGGAATGGGCGAAAACCAACTGGATGGCCTGGATCTCCCGGGGAGCGGCAAACGTCCACTCCAGCCTCGCGGCCGGATCGGCTTCGGCCGGCCAGGCCGTGTCGAGATTCCGGTCCAGCAGCACCGGACGCAGATCCCTGCCGGCCCCATCGCGCAGCCCGCCGGATTCTTCCGGCGGGATTTCCCGCAGCGGCACCGCCCGGCGGCGCACGTTCCACACAATGGCCCGGCCAGCGGCGGGAAGGGACTCCCACCGCGCGCCATGCTGTTCGAGGAACGGCCCAATGCCATTGAAATCCGAGGCATAGGCGGGCGCGGCCGACTCTTCCACGCGGCGGAGAATCGGCTCGTAGAACGACTGGCGGCCATTGGAGACGGCCACGCGCTCGGCCAAGGCGAAATTCAGCGGGTACAACTGCAGCGGCGCCAGCAGGGCATCGGCGCCGATCCGCTCCAGCGCTTCTCCCGTCTCGCGGAAGGCCGCCAGGGTTTCTTTGTTTTTCCGGGCGGCATCGCCCATTCCCGCCACGGCCAGCCATCCCTGCCGGCCCACGACGGCCGCCAACAGCAATCCGGCCACCACGCGCAGGCCGCGGCGGCCCGGAACCGCGCAGCCCACCCCCGCCAAGACCGCCAGGCCCGGCACCAGCGGAATCCAGTAGCGCGCCGTGTGCGTGCGCGTGAACCCGGACGTCACGAACACCAGCGCGAACACCGCGCAGAACACCACCGCCCCGGCGCGCGCATAGTTTTCGCCGGGCGCCGCCGAGCGGCGGCGCGCATGCGCGACCCCGGCGCCCAGCGCCGCCAACGCCAGCAGCGCCGCCGCCAACAGCAGGGGACCCTGCGAACCGGGCACCGCATGGCGGGCTTCCTGCAGCATCAGAAAACGGTCCCAGGCATTGGCCAGCGCTTCGACCGGCGGCGCATGCCCGCCGATCTGCGACATCCGCAACGAGCCCCCCCCGTGACGCAGGTTCCACGCCAGCCACGGCGACAGCCCCGCCGCCAACCCGGCCAGGCCCGCCGTCAGCGCCCCGGGATGGCGCCACAACCGCCACCGCAGGCCATGCGCCAGCAGCAGCGCCGCGGCCGCCAGCGCCGGCACCACGATCATGTTCGACCACAACCCCAGCCCCGCCAGGAATCCCAGCCCCAGCCAGCGGACAACGGACACGGATTGCCCGCCGCGCAGGCGGGCCGCCATCCGGGCCGCCGCGAAAAGAACCAGCGCATCCACGAACAGCGCCACCATGTAGCCGCCGCGCGCGGCCGCCTGGAACTGGAAATAGGCCAGCGGGCCGAACAAGCCGGCCCACAACGCCCCCAGTCCGCCCCAGGGCCCGGCGGCATCGCGCGCCCAGCGCCACAGGAAAAACAGCGCGGCCACCGAAAACAGCACCGGCCCGAGATTCAGCGCCCACCCCGTCGGCCCCAGGCCCAGCATCATCAGCGCGCTGGCCATCGGTTCGAGGCTGCCCATGTAGGCCTGGCCGTAGAAGAAAACCGGGAATTCCCGGAATTCCGCCATGTGCCGCGCCATCAGCCCCACCACGGAGGGATCCGGCTCGGATACGGCCCGCGTGGCCCAGGCCAGGCCCACCCGCACCGCGGCCCCCAATGCCAGTGAGCCCCAGGCCAGCGCATCGGCCCCTCCGGCCCATCCACTTCGCTCCGCCACCCGCTTGCCGTCTGCCGCGTTCAATGGTGGAACGCCCCGTCGAAATTCGGCTCCAGCGGCGACGCGTGCGGACGGTAGCCGATCTCCACCCGTTCGTTTCCTCCCGGGCGGATGGCGATGAACCGCAGGTGCCGGTCCACTTCAAAGGGTTCGATCGCGGCGCCCGGCGTCCGGCAATGCAGCCCCTTGCGCCAGTTGTAGCGAATCACGACCTGTTCCGCGGCAGGATCGCAGGGATGGACCACCAGCCGGTTCTCCCGGGCTTCCACTCGACCGTCGCCGATCCAGAAACGCGAGATCCGCCCCGGCTTCTTCACGCGGTAGAGCGAAAGCAGGCGGCCCGACATCGGGATCTGCTTGACCTTCTCCCAGCGGTCGGGATGCGCCTCGAGCCGCTCCTGGGCCTCCGGCTGGGCCGCCACCCAATGCGTGATGCCATGGGCGCGGCCGAAATAGCTGAAGGCGCGCTCGTTCCGCCGGTAGGCGGCGGGCGGATAGTCGTATTCCACGGTGCCGGGGGGAAAGCCATAGTAGTCGTCCGCCATCATTTCACGGCCGGTCAGAATGGGCAGATAGGCGATGTTCCCGCCGCCGAAGAAATGGACGTTCCGCCCCGCAAAACCCAGGCGGCCTTCTTCCGGCACTTCGGCGCGAATCCAATCGACGAACTCCTGCATCGCCGCCGGAAACAACCGCAGGGGCGCCGCCCCCCGGTTGGAATAGTGGACACGCGCCACGCGCACCCCCGACACCAGCGTCACCAGCACGATGCCCTGCGCCAGCACCCGCAGCCAGGACCGGCGCCGCGCAGCGGCGCCCCCGCCCGCCACCGGCGGCCATTCGCTGCCCAACAGCCGGTCGCACAGGAAGGCGGCCGGCAACACCGCCAAGGACGCCATCGGAATCACCATGCGCTCCAATTGCGACATGGGTTTCAGGTCCGGACTCCATCCGGCCACGGCCCCCAGCAGCACCAACCCCGGCAGGACCCAGCGACGGAGGGAACGCGGCGCCGCCAGCAGCGTGCCCAGCAGCCCCAGCCACAACACGACAGGATGCCACTCCTGCAGCCCGACCCCGAGCCGGCGCCCGCCGTGCAGGAGCACGGGCCAGAAGCCCCGGCTTTCCGCCGGAATCCCGACATGGTCCAGGACGTTGCTGCACGGGAACCACGTGGTCCACCACCACGGCGCCAGCAAGGCCACCGCCAGGATCCCGGCGGCCACCAGCCAGCCGTTGGAGCGCCAGGACCACTCCCGCGCATTCCAGAGCCACCCCAGCGCCAGGCCCGCGCCAATGAACACTCCCGGCGTCCACAGGCACATCAGCCACGCCGCCAGCGCCAACGCCAGCGCCGTTCCCCACCCGCCGCGGTGCAGCACCGCCAGCCGGTAGCTCAGCGCCGCCACCGGCACCACCATCATGGCCGACGTCATGGCTCCCACGGTCCCGAAATGCCACATCCACATGAAAACTCCCCGGCTCGAACCGCACGTCAGCAGCCCCGCGCAGAGAGCCCCGCTGCGTCCCACACCCGCCGATCGGACGGCGGCAACCGCCAGCCATGGAAAACCCACCACGAACCAGAACACCAGCGCCGCGCCGTAGAACCGGTGGGGATCCCCCATCTTCAGCAGCGGCAGCAGCAACAGCCCGAAACCGTGCGCGCCGCTCGTCACCCCCACGAAATGCTCCGTGCCGGCATTCCACCACGGGTTGTAGCTGCCGATGGCCAGCGGAAAGATCTGCCCGAATTCGTGAATGCGGTACATGAACGAGGGATGATCGAATCCCCAGGGAATGCGCCCGCCCACCACCCCCCAGGCCGCCTGGATGAACAGCCCTTGGCTCACCACCAGCAGCAGCGCCAGCCCGGCGGGAATCCATGGCCGCAAGCGGCCCCCCCAGCGATGCCAGACCGCGGCCGCCCCGAGCGCGGCCGCGAGATAGCGGATCGTCGTGGATGTCCACCATGGCGCCAGGAAAAACCAGTACGCGCCATGCTGCCCGTTCATGGCCAGGGACTGGCCCATCCCCAGCACGTACCCCCCCATCGCCAACGCCAACAGCGCCAACCACCCTCCGGAACGGTCGGCCCCGCCGGCTTCAGGTTGCTCCGGCCTCGTCATGCGCTGCATCCTAGCATCCCGGATCCCCCCCTACAACTCAAACGTCTCCACCGGGCATTCGGGCAGGGAACGCAAAAATATCCGCCCGTACCAGCGCGTCACGATGCGTGAATCCAGCACCACCACGATCCCTTCGTCCGTCTGCGAGCGGATCAGGCGGCCCACCCCCTGGCGAAACTTCAGGACGGCTTCGGGCAGCGAATACTCGCGGAAGGGATCCCCGCCGCGGTCCTTGATGCGCCGGAGGCGCGCCGCCACCACGGGGTGGTCCGGAACCGCAAAGGGCAGGCGCGTGATGATCACGTTGCTCAAGGCTTCGCCGCGCACATCCACCCCCATCCAGAAACTGTCGAGCCCGAACAGGACAAACCCCTCGTTCCGGCGAAACGTGTCCAGCATGGCCCGGCGGGCGAGGCCGTGCCCCTGCGCCAGCAGGGTCAGGCCCGCCGCCTCCAAGGGGCCCTGCAAGGCCCCGGCCGTGCGCTTCAGCAGCTCGTCGCTGGTGAACAGCGCAAACGCCTGGCCGCGGGACTTCTGCGCCCAGCGCAGGATCCCCTTGGCCACCGCCTCGGCAAAGGCGTCCTTCTCCTTCGGATCCGGAACGTTGGTGGCCACATGCAGCCGCATCTGGCGGGCATGGTCGAACGGCGACCCCAGGCACAGTAAGGGACAATCCGCACCCGCCCCGATCCGGTCGCGGAAGTAATCCAACCGCCCCCCCACCGCGAGGGTCGCGCTGGTCAAGATGACGGTCGGAACGATCTGGAAAAGCGAATCGCGCAGCACCGGGGCGATTTCCACCGGCGCCGAATGCAGGACCACCTGCCGGCGCTTGCCTTCCCGTTCCAGCCAATACACGTGGTCCGGCAGCAACTGGCCCAGAAAGGCCTCCAGCATGCCCCCCAGCGCCTGCCCCTGCCCGCGCAGCCCCCGCAATTCCGCGCGCGATTCCTCGTCCTGGTCTTCCAGTTCCTCGATCAGGATGGACAGCTTTCCCGACAACTCCTTCAGCAGATCGGGCACCTCGGAGGCCACTGACAGCGGGCCCTCCACCACCCGCTGCCCGTCATGCGCACCGAATCCGGCGGCCCGCGGCACCGCGTGGAACAGTTCCGCCACGGCTTCCCACAGGTGCGTTACCGTCTGCGCGGCGGGCCCGGCCCGCAAATAGCCCAGCAGCCCCCGGCCCGTGTCGGGCATGAACAGCCGCCGCAGCCAATGCTCGAACGCGTAGGGGGAAAGACGGATCCCGAGATGCTCGCTGGCCGAATCTTCCACCGTGTGCGCTTCGTCCATCACCACGGCGGCCACGTCGGGCAGGAAATTGGCGCCCTGCAGGCGCAGGGCGAGATCGGAAAACAACAGGTGGTGGTTCGCCACCAGCAGATCGGCGTCATGCATCCGGGCCCGGGACCGCATCAGGAAACACCGCTTCCGCTCGGGACATTTGGCCCCCATGCAATTGCCCTGTTCGGCGCAGACCGCCGCCCAGGCATCCGGCGATGGCGGCCGGCGCATTTCCTGCACGCTGCCATCCCCGGTCTGGTCCGCCCAGGCCCGGATCCGTTCGAGCTCCTCCGCCACATGGTCGGGAAACAATTCCTGCTGGTGGCTGCGGGCCCGGGCCAGGCGGCGCAGGCACAGATAGTTGGAACGACCCTTCACCAGCACGGCCCGGAAGTCCGTCCCCAACCGCTCCTGCAGCAGCGGCAGATCTTTTCCCATCAGCTGCTCCTGGAGGGAAATCGTATGGGTGGACACCATCACCCTTCGTCCGGCCCGGCGGGCATGCAGGATCAACGGAACCAAATAGGCCAGGCTCTTGCCGACGCCTGTGCCGGCCTCCACCACCAGATGCCCTCCGGACTCCAGCGCCGTCGCCACGCCACAGGCCATTTCGACTTGCTGCGGACGGGATTCATAGCGGAAGCCCCCGCCCCCATCCGCCAAAGGACCTGCCTTCCCAAACAAGGCCGCGGCCGCCTCCCGCAAGGATGGACCGTCTCCGGAAACGGATGCTGCCATGGGCGCAATCACAATGGAATCCCCCCGGCGCTCCCGCCGCCCGCCACAGCCTGCAGCAAGCGGCGCCCGCCGCCCCGTATGCTACGGCGCCGCCACTGGAGGTTCGGCATCCTTCTCCCCGGCAGGGTCACTCACGGACCCGTCCGGCGCCTTGCCCTCGGCGGCGGTGGCCGCCAGCGGTCCGTCCAGCTTGATCGTTGCCCGCGACCGGAGTTCACCGATGTAGTCGGCAATGACCTGCTGCTGTACCCGGTTCTTCAACGTCATCAACAGCGGGGATTTCACCTCGTCGAACGGCAACAGCTTTTCCTCTTGTTCGCCCGTCACCAGAATGACGTGGTAGCCCACCGGCGATTCGACCACTTCGCCGATTTCACCGATCGGCTGGGAATACACCGCCGCCTCGAATGCCGGGGCCTCCCGTCCGCGGGGAATCACGCCCAGTACTCCGCCGCGCGCCCGGCTGAGGCAATCGGAAGACTCGCCGGCCAAGGCCGCGAAATCCGCGCCTTCCACCAAGGCCTTGCGGATCCCTTCCGCCTTGGCCAGGCTGTCCCGCCGGGCCCCCTCGTCCATGTCCGGCCGAAGCCGAACCAGAATGTGCGATGCCAAACGCCCGGCGGGCTGGGTGAATTCCTTCGGATGCTCGTCATAGAAAGCCTTGGCCGATTCTTCGGTCACGGCACCGACGGCCTCCTCCAGCTTCTCCTTGAGCACCTTGTTCTTGAACAAATCGAGACGCAGATTCTCCTCCAGCGCCTCCATCGGCAGATTGGCTTCGGCAATCAACATGGCCAGCGAGGTGCCGGGCCCCATGCTGTTCTGGAGATCCTGCTTTCCTTTTTCCACCTCTTCTCGGGAAATCAGGATTCCCGAGCGGTCCATCTCCGCCTTGACCAGTTGGCGGACCACGAGGTTGTCTACGGCCTGCTGCACGGCCCTCAACTGGGCCTGCTGGGTCTGTTCCTCCGTCAGGTTCTTCGGCGCGGCCAGGAACAACCGGCTGGCTTCCCGCTGGATTTCACCGCTGGTGATGCCCACCTGGTCCACCCAGACCGCCACCTCCGACATCGGCAGGTCTTTCGGCTTCACCACTTGGGCTTCCTGTTTGCCGCATCCGGCCGCCAACCCCAATGCCAACACGCCCAATCCGCATACATTGCGCAACATCGCTCTTTCTCCCTATCGGCCCCTTACAGGCGCTCTTGAAACTTCCCCGGCATTGTCCGTCAATCCACCTGAAAAGCAAGTGTTAAACCATCCCTCCCCGCCCCGTCCGCCGTGTTCCTCACAGGCCGCCCACCTCGAAGGGATAGTCGCAGGGGCGTCCGCGGAAGCAGAATCCGAGGTTGTCGCCCTTGACGTCGTCGTACTCGATCCCGCGCATCGCCAACGCCGTCTTTTCGGCGGTCAGCGGCATGGTCTTGAGGCGAACGCCGACCGCATCGTCGATGGCGTCGGCCACCACCGGCGCACAGGCGATCATCGTGTGCTCGCCCACGCCGCGCGCCCCGAAGGGGCCATCGGGCTGCGGGGTCTCGACAATGATCGGCACGATTTCGGCCGGGCAGTCCAGCGCAGTCGGAATCTTGTAGTCGGTGAAGTTCGGATTGAGGAGGCGGCCGTTGGCGCCGTAGCGCATGTCTTCGTAGAGGGCCGTCGCAAACCCCTGCAGCAGGCCGCCGACGATCTGCCCCTTGACCAGCTCGGGGTTGATGGCCTGGCCGACATCCACGGCGAGCGAGGTCTTCAGGATGGACAGCTTGCCGGTCTCCTGGTCCACTTCCACCATGATGCCGGCGGCGCCCACCGTGTAGTGCACGTTGGGATGCCCGCCCTGGCTGGTCTCCGGATCGCCCAGCGCGGAGGTGAACTCGGGCATGAACATGCCCGTGCCATGAATGGGCCCGCCAATGAAGTTGCCGTTGGGCCGCATGATCCCGTCGATCACGAAGCCCCGGAACGGCAGCACGAGTTTTTTGTCCTTGCGGCTCTTGACGCACTCGTCGGCCAGATAGAGGTCCTCCGCCTTCAGGCGCTTGGCGCGCGCGGCCGTGGCGAGCAGCTTGGCCTTCACTTCCTCGGCGGCCGAACGCACGGCATTGCCGCAGCTCCACGTGACGTGGGAGCCAACGGTTTGCCATTCATAGGGGTTGCGGTCGGTGTCGGGCGTTTCCACGCGGATCTTCTCCACGGGCACCGTCAGCACTTCGGCCACGATCTGGGCCATCACCGTCAGGAACCCCTGCCCAATCTCCATGCCGGACACGCAGAGGTTGAGCGAGCCGTCTTCGTTGAACTTGAGGTAGGCGGCCGACGACGCGTTGGGCGGCATGGCCGGCGCTTTCCAGAAACACGCCACCGCCTTGCCCACCGCCTTGCCGGGCGCGGTGGCTTTCTCCTTTTGGCCCCAGCGGATTTCCTTCGCGGCGCGGTCGATGCATTGGCGCAGGTCGCCCGGATTCATGTGCGCACCGTAGGCGAGCGTGTCGCCCTCCCGGATCGCGTTGATCTTGCGGAACTTCACCGGATCCATGCCGATGGCCTGGGCGATGCGCGTCATGTGCGATTCGAGGCCGAAGTGGAACTCGGAATAGCCGAAGCCGCGGTAGGCGCCGCAGGGCGGCATGTTGGTGTAGACGCAGACCG
>CAYODC010000062.1:0-9841 GCA_964402575.1 uncultured Verrucomicrobiota bacterium | reverse complement strand
AAACCATGAACCAACAACTGAGCAAAGTGACAACCTTAAATCAGGACTCGACAGGAAAAGACGGTGAGCCCAGAGGTGGCGCCCCACTCGGAACCCCCCGTCGCGCATCTTCTGCTGACAGGCGATCCAGGTCAGTGAAATGGGGATGCGCCCGTTGGGCTTGGGTCCCGAGTAATGCTTTTGACAGGGGCTTTGGGCGGATGCTACAAACCGGGTTGATGTGGGAGCGCCGGAAGGCGCCCATCAAGGAGAGGTCCATGGCGAAGGTCGTTCTCGAAAACGTGTACAAGATCTATCCGGGCGAGGTGACGGCGGTGCACGACGCGTGCCTAGAGATCCAGGACCAGGAGTTCGTGGTGCTGGTGGGGCCGTCGGGCTGCGGGAAATCCACGACGTTGCGGATGGTGGCGGGGCTGGAGGACATCAGCCAGGGGGCGATCCTGATCGACGGGAAGAAGGTGAACGACATTCCGCCGAAGGACCGGGACATCGCGATGGTGTTCCAGAACTACGCGTTGTATCCGCACATGAGCGTGTACAACAACATGGCGTTCGGGTTGAAGCTGAGGAAGTATCCCAAGGCGGAGATCCACCAGCGGGTGATGGAGGCGGCGGAAATCCTGGGGATCACGGACTACCTCGAGCGCAAGCCCAAGGCGCTGTCGGGCGGGCAGCGGCAGCGGGTGGCGGTGGGGCGGGCGATCGTGCGCAAGCCGAAGGCGTTCCTGTTCGACGAGCCGCTGTCGAACTTGGACGCGAAGATGCGGGTGCAGATGCGGGCGGAGATCAGCAAGCTGCACAACAGCCTGAAGAGCACGATGATCTACGTGACGCACGACCAGATCGAGGCGATGACGATGGGCGACCGGATCGTGGTGATGAAGGACGGCTGGATCCACCAGGTGGATACGCCGCTGAACATCTACAACCATCCGGCCAACCAGTTCGTGGCGGGGTTCATCGGCAGCCCGCCGATGAACTTCTTCCAGGGCCGGATCGTGAAGGAGGGCGGGGCGGTGGTGTTCGAGGAAGGCCGCTTTCGCCTGCCGCTGCGGGGGAAAACGGCCGAGAAGATGGCGGCGTACGATGGGCAGGCGATCACAATGGGCGTGAGGCCGGAGAGCATCGACGAGCGGTCGGCGGCGCCGGAAGCGGACCCCTCCCAGGTCGTGAAGGCGACGGTGGAGGTGGTGGAGATGATGGGGTCGGAAGTGTACCTGTACGCCACGACAGGGCAAACGAGTTTCACGGCGCGGGTGGATTCGAGCTGCCGCAAGCAGATTGGCGACGCGGTGGAAGTGGTGCTCGACACCGGGAAGCTCCACTTTTTCGGCGGGCCGGGGGACAAGGCGCTGCTGTAGGGCAGGAGGGGATGCCATGAGCCTGGCCGCGAGCGAATTGATCCAGACCACCGCAGTGGTGGTGGCCGCCTATGCTTTGCTGACCCTGCTGGCGTTGGCCCTGAAGGCGGAGGCCGCCGCGGAAAAGCCGGGAAACAAGAGCCCCAAGCCATGAAACTGGGCGTCAACATCGATCACGTGGCCACGCTTCGGCAAGCGCGGGGGACGGTCTATCCATCGCCACTGGAGGCCGCGGCGCTGTGCGAGAAGGCCGGGGCGGACGGCATCACGATCCATTTGCGCGAAGACCGCCGGCATATCCAGGATGCGGATTTGCACGAACTGCGCCGGGCCCTGAAGATTCCGCTGAATCTGGAGATGGCCAACTGTGCGGAGATCGTGGAGATCGCGCTGGCCGAAAAGCCGGACGAAGTCTGCCTGGTGCCGGAGAAGCGCCAGGAGCTGACGACGGAAGGCGGCTTGGATGCGGCAGGGCAGTTCGAGGCGTTGAAGCCGACGGTGGAGCGCCTGAAGGCGGCGGGGATCGAGGTGAGCCTGTTCATCGAGCCGTCGATTCGGCAGTTGGATGCCGCGGTACGGCTGGGGGCGCCGGTGGTGGAATTGCACACGGGGAAATACTGCGAGCTGGCCGGCGAGGAGCGCGAAGTGGAGCTGCTGAGGCTGGTGGCAGCGTCCCGGCATGGCCACCAGATCGGGTTGAAGGTCAATGCCGGGCATGGACTCCACTACGACAACCTGCCGGCGTTTCTGGCGGTGGTGCCGCATCTGGGCGTGCTGAACATCGGCCACAGCATCGTGGCGCGTGCCGTGCTGGTGGGCATGGAACAGGCCGTCCGGGAAATGAAGGCTTTGATCGCCCGATGAAATTCGTGACGGCGGCGGGCATGCGGGAGGGCGAAGGGCGGGCCATCCAGCGTGAACCGGCGCTGGATCGCGTGATGATGGAGAAGGCGGGGCGGGGGTTGGCGGACGTGATCCAGCGGATGGCCTTGGAGCGGGGGCGGAGGGATCCGGCCATCCGCCTGCTGGCGGGGCCGGGCAACAACGGCGGAGACGCGTTTGCCGCTGCCCTCTTCTTGAATGGCATGGGATTCGTCCCAGAAGTCTGGCTGGCGTGTCCCGCGGAGAAGCTGAAGGGGGCCGCCCTTCATTTTTTCCGGCGGATGGTGGAGGCGGGGATTCCTTTCCTAGAGATGCCGGGCGAGGGGGATTGGGAACGGCCGGAAGAAGGCGTGCCGCCCATCCTGGTGGATGGATTGCTGGGCACGGGGACAGTGGGTGCGCCAAGAGGGACGACTGGACGTGCGATCCAATACCTGAATGACCGGAGCGGGGAGAGTCTCATCGTCTCGGCCGATCTTCCGTCGGGGATGGACGCGGACACGGGGGAGGCGGCCGGGGCGGTGGTGCGCGCCGATGTCACGGTGACGATGGGGCATCCCAAGGCGGGGATGGCCCGGCAGGCGGCGCGGGAAGCGCTGGGTTCATTGATGTCGGTGCCGACCGGGCTGCCCGCGGAGATTGCGGACTCGATTCCCGATGCCTGTCCCGGTCTGCAGTGGATTGCGAGGGAGGACGTGCGGCGGATTCTGCCGCGGCGCGGGCGCGCGGCGCACAAGGGCGATTTTGGCCGAGCGTTGTTGCTGGGCGGGGCAGAGCCGTATCCGGGGGCGATCGTGTTGGCGGCCGCCGGTGCCTTGCGCTCCGGGGCGGGGCTGGTGCAGGTGGAGTGTTCGACAGTGGCGGCCGCCGCGGTGGCGGCACGCGAGCCGGAGGCCATTGTCCGTTCCGGCTTGAATCCCGAGGTCGTGGTTGAAGGAGCGGACGCCATTCTGGCGGGACCGGGGTTGGGACGCGATCCCGAAGCGCGCCGGCTGGTGGCGCGGCTGCTGCGGGAGGCGTCGTGTCCGCTGGTGCTGGATGCGGATGCCATTGCCGTTCTCGAGGGCAAGCCCGAGGTGGTGAGAAACTGTCCGCAGCCAGTCATATTGACGCCGCATCCCGGGGAATTGGCCCACCTGTTGGGCAAGGATGCCGCGGAGATCCAGAAGGATCGTCTGGCGGCGGTGGCGGAAGCGGCGGAGCGCACGGGAGCGGTCGTGGTGCTGAAGGGCGCGGGCACGCTGGTGGCGCAAGCCGGAAGATCCATGTGGATCAACCTCAATGGCAATCCCGGCATGGCCTGCGGAGGGAGCGGTGACGTGTTGGCGGGGTTGCTGGCGGGGTTGCTGGCGCAAGGGATCGCGCCCTTCGAAGCGGCGATTGCGGCGGTTTGGCTGCACGGGACAGCCGGGGACATCGCCGCGTGGAGGAACACGCAAGCGGGAATGAAGGCCGGGGATATCGCGCAAGCGCTGCCGGCGGCATGGGCCCTGACGGGCCCGCGCTGATGTCGGCGGCAGGGATGCGCTAATCGGGGATGAACAGTTTCTGGCCGACAAAGATGGGCGCGTCGATGCTTTTCAGTCCGTTGGCATCAACGATGACGGACATCTTGACGCTGTAGGCGGCGGCGATTTTGGAGAGGGACTCTCCGGACTGCACGACGTGTTCCCATCCGGTTTGCGAGCCGGAACGGGTGGCGGGGCGGGTGGTACTGCCGCCGGAGGAGCCCGACGAAGAGGATTTCATCATGCCGGCGACTTTCTTGGAAATATCGTCGTAGATCTCCTTCTTGTCCTGCACGCGGGCGGCGTCGAGGGCGCGGAGCTGGCGTTGCAGGTCGTCGATCTGGCCCTGCAAGGTCTGGACCTGGGAAGCGGAGGCGACATCGGGCTGGCTGGCGCGCGAAGAAGCGATATCCGCGTGGACGCGGCCCAGTTCGGCGTCGGAGGCATCGAGGCGGGCGTTCAGGCGGCGGATTTCTTCGCGGAGATAGCCGACATCGGCCTGGGAGGCGGGGGGCGGGGCGTCGTAGTTTTCAGTGGTGACGCATCCGGTGGCGGCGAAGGCGAGGCCGGCCGCGAGGGGCAGCAGTTTGAGATGGGTGTTCATGGGGGGCAGGATAGGGGCTTGGGGATCGGGGTGCAAGAAAATGAACGCGCGCAGGAAACAGGTGCGGTTTATCGGAGATGGAGGAGTCCGAGAACGGACTGGATGGCGTCGTCGACGGAGATGGCGCGGAGGGCTTTTTCGGCCTTGGTAGAGCGGCGGGGGATATCGCGGGTGCGCAGGTCGGAGCGCTGGAGGATCCGGACTTGACGGCCGAGGGGGCCGGTTTGCTCCGGGTTGGTGATGCCGAACAGCGCGGTGAGGGGCGTGCCGAGGGCGGCGGCGAGGTGCATGCCGCCGCTGTCGTTGCACAAGACGGCGGAGGACAGGGAGAGGACCGCGGCAAGTTCCTCGAGGGTTGTCTGGCCGGCGAGATTGAGTCCGTTGGGGGCGGCGGCGGCGGCGACTTGCTGGCAGATGGCGGCTTCGGCCTGGGTGCCGAGGGTGATGATGGAGCCGCCGGTTTCGGCCATGAGGCGGGCGGAGGCCAGGGCGTAGTTTTCCGTGGGCCACTGCTTGGAAGTGCCGCGGGCGGCACCGGGAAGAAAGGAGATCCATGGGCGGGGCAGGTTATCGAGATGGCCGTGCATGCGTTCGAGAACCGGAGGGGGGACGGACAGGACGGGCGGCATGTAGGTGCGGCGGTATTCGCCGGGAAAGAACAGGTCGAGATATTCAAACACCTGGTGGGTGCGGCCCGGCCCGGCCTCGGGGCGGCGGATTTCGGTGAGCATGAAATCGCGGGGGAAATGGCCGGGCATGCCGATGCGGCGGGGGACGCGGGCGAGAAAAGAAGGGAGGGCGGAGCGGAAGGAGTGGGGCAGGATGAAGGCGATTTCGAGCTGCCGGTCGTGGAGGGTTCGGGCCAGCGGCGGGAGGCCGGCGGTGTCGGGCGGGAGCGCCAAGACGCGGGTAGGGGCGGCATGCATGGCCCAGAGCGGGAGGAGGGACGGCTTGGTGAGCAAGGTGATGTCGGCCTCCGGGTTTTCCCAGCGGAACATCTGGATGGCGGGCATGGAAAGAATGGCATCGCCGAGCCAGTTCAGGCCGCAGACCAGGAAACGCCTAGGGCGGTCCGGACTGTAGTCGGTGGGCGAATGGGGGGGAGGGGTTACCATGTGTAGCGCACCGTGTAGGTGAAGGATTGGGTGGAGCCGGCCTTGACCGGGATGTCGAAATGGATGGTGTGGGGGGCGTCGCCGGGGAGGTGATCGGTGCTGGCGGCGACAATGTCATGCTGGTCGCCGCGATAGAGGTGTTCGACCACTCGTACGGCCTGATCGGAAGGGGTTTGGTTGTTCAGGGTGATTTCGAAGGATTCTTCGGCGACTTTCATGGGGACGACTTCCGTGAAACCGGTGCGGATGCGGCGGCCGGAGAGGCCGGCGGCGGGCCCGAGGTGGAGCGTGGCGGATTCGCCGGGAGGCAAGGCCGGCAGCCAAGCCGAACCGATCCATTCCAAGGCGCGGTTGGCGGGGCCTTTCAAGAGGCGGAATTCGCCGGGAGGGAGGGGGGCGGCGGTGCCGTTGAGGAGGACGAGGCGGGTTTCCACGGCGGGGGAGAATTCGGTGCCGAGGTTCCAATCCGTGCGCCGGTTGCGCTGGTACAAATCGAACCGGACGCCGTCATAGACGTGGCGGGTTTCCACCGGTAGCGACGCGGTGGCGAGGGGGGCATAGAGTTCGGAGCGGGCGCGGAGAGAGAGGGGGTGGGGCATGTCGTAGGTGGCGGCGACGGCATGCGACGAAGCGGCGCGTTCCGGAACCCAGGTCTGGCCGTTGGCGGCATAGCGAAGGGCGGGAGCCTTGCCGGAGCGCGGGTCGGAGGGAACGGGAACCAGCGGGGCATGCAGGCCTTTCTCGGAAAGCGCCAGCCGGATGCGTGCGCGGTTGAAGTCGCGGCAGGTCTGGTTGTCCAGCCGGATGCGGGAAGAGAGGGACAGCGACCGTCCGTCTTCGGCCAGGATGGCTTCGTGGGTGGCGGACCAGGAGATGCCCGAGGCGGCATAATGGAACTGGGCGGAGGCGGGGAGGGATTCGCCGGACCCGATATCCCATTCCAGGGTGGGCAGGCGGGCCAGGTCGGCGAGGGCGGGGAATTCAATCGAATCCAGTTGAAACAAATTGGGCACCAAGTGGACGGCGGAAGTGCCGTTCATGAGCGTGAGCGCGGGGTGAGGGGAGGAGAAATCCGGGACGGTCGCGAGCTGGCCGGAGAAGGCATCGGCGCCTTTGCGCGCGGTGAGCGGCTGGTGGAGATAGGCCCGGAAGAGGGAGGGATCATCCAGAAGGTCATAGGAGAAGCGCAAGGCGGGAAGGTCGAAGCTCTCTCCGCGCTCGAGCGGAGTCGCGATGACCGAGGACGGCAGGAGGGTTTCCGGCAGGGGGGCTAGGCGGACGACGCCGTTGGAATCCGGGGCCATGAGATCATGGGTTTCGGAAATGCGCGCCAGGCCGGTTTCGAGGATGGTGAGGGAAATGGACCGGGGATTGGCGGCCGCGGCGGCCAGGGGCAGGAGCAGGAGGGCGGTGCGGATGGCGTTTTTCATGGATGATCTCATGGGCGGGAGGGATCGGGCCGTGGAAGGAGCTGGAGTTGTTGCTGCAAGAAAGCATCCGCCAGGACAAGGGCGGCCATGGATTCGACGACGGGAACGGCCCGCGGGAGGACGCATGGATCGTGGCGGCCCTTGGCCTCGAAGAGGACGGGAGTGCCATCGAAGTCCACGGTGGGCTGGGGGAGGGAGATGGTGGAGACCGGTTTAAAGGCGACCCGGAAGAAGATGGGCTGCCCATTGGAGATGCCGCCCTGGATGCCGCCGCAGCGGTTGGAGGCGGGCCGGATGCCGCCACCGGGAGCGGCCTCGAAGGGGTCGTTGTGCTGCGAGCCACGCAGGCGGGTGGCGGCGAAGCCTTCGCCGACCTCGAAACCGCGGGTGGCGGGGATGGACATCATGGCCTGGGCCAGGAGGGCCGTCAATTTGTCGAACACCGGTTCGCCCCAGCCGGGCGGAACGCCGCGGCAGATGCAGGCGATGACGCCGCCGATGGAATCGCCGGCATCGCGGGCGGTCTCGACGGCGGCGATCATGCGCGAAGAGGCATCGGGATCGGGACATCGAATGAGCGAGGCATCCACCTCGGCCCGGCCGATGGATAAGAAATCGGGCCGTGGGGCGGTTATGTCCCCCACGGATTCGACCCAGGCGACGATTGTGACGGGATGGAAGGAGGCGAGCATTTTTTCGGCAAGGGCGCCGGCGGCGACGCGGGCGGCGGTTTCGCGGGCGGAGGCCCGGCCGCCGCCTGAACGCGCGCGGAGTCCGTATTTTTCGGCGTAGGTGAAATCGGCATGGGAGGGGCGGGGCACGGATTCCATGTCGGCGTAGTCACCGGGCCGGGTATCGGCGTTAGGGATGGACAGGCCGATGGGGGTGCCCAGCGTGAGGCCGCGTTCGACGCCGGAGAGGATGGAAACGGTGTCGGTTTCCTTGCGGGGAGTCGTAAGGGCGGAAGCGCCCGGGCGGCGTCGGTCGAGTTGCGGCTGGAGATCCTCCGGGCGGAGCGGGATGCGGGCGGGGCAGCCGTCGACGATACATCCGATGGCGCGGCCATGGGATTCGCCGAAGGTGGTTACGCGGAATAAAGATCCGAAGGTGCTGGACATATCGGGGAGTCTCCTGAGGAGTACCGTATCAGGATGCCCGAGGGCCGAAGGCAAATCAACCCCGAAGATGGGGGAGGCAAGGGTTTTGCGATCGAAGCGGAAATGAACGGGACATTGCAGCGCTGCCGGGGATCCGCTAGGATGAGAGGGTATGAATCTATGGAAGTTCATCTACCGAATGTGCCTGTTGGCCAGCATCCTGATGGGGATTGCGATTATCATCTTCCATGTTTTCCTGCCCAAGATCCGCGAACACCGGGAATTGCGGGCGGCGGAGGACGCGCTGCGGCAGGACATCCAACGGACGGCGGAAGAGCTGCGGGTGCTCCGGCAGAAGCAGGAAAAGCTCCAGGAGGATCCCCGGTTCATCGAAAAGATCGCGCGCGAAGAGCTGGGATATGCCAAGCCCGGGGAGACGGTCTTCCGCTTTGTGGACGAGGACAAGCCCTAGTCTGCTACAAGGAATCGGCATGAGGAAGCGTGTGTTGGTATTGGCTCCCCATCCGGACGACGAATGTCTCATGGGGATGCTTCCGTTGCGGTTGATGAGGGAGTGCGGGTTTGGGGTGGAGGTGATTCCGTTCAGCCTAGGCAGCCGCGTGGAGCGTCGCCAGGCGCGGGTGGCGGAACTGCGGGAGGCTTGCCGGGTGCTGGGGTTTGGCGTGACGGCGGTCGTGAAGCCCGAACAGGAGCGGATGAGAGTTCAGGATCTGGAGGAGTTGTTGGTGCGGCGTCGGCCGGTCGTGGTGTTCCTGCCGCATGCGAAAGACGGACATGCGACGCACCGGGCGGCCCATGCCGCGGGGGTTGCCGCGATGGATGCCGCCGGAGGGGTGTTCCAAGTGGTCGAGACCGAGTACTGGCATCCACTGGAGCGGCCCAACCTGATGGTGGCGGCAGACGAGTCCGACGTGGGGCAGCTTTGCCGGGCGCTGGAATGCCACAAGGGGGAAATGGCGCGCAACGACTATGCGGCGCGGTTGCCGGCATGGATGATCGACAACGTGCGGCGGGGCGCGGAACTGGTCGGTGGGGCCGGCGCCGCGGCGCCGGATTGGCTCTATGCCGTGCTGTACCGCGCCCGGATCCGGGCCGGCGGGAAATGGCGCGCGCCTTTCAAGGGCGGGCACCTGATCGAATCTTCCAAGGACCTCGGCGTGTTGGCGCAACGGTGGAAATGAGGGGGCCGCCCGCGTGGCGGAACACTCACGGATCTTGATGCAGCCACGCCTTGGCTTCCGCGACGCTGGAGAACAGCTTGAAATTATGTCCCCGGTTGCGCGTGATGGTCTCCAGGAACTGGGCATCGGCAAACCCCGCCGGCATCACCCCGGCCCGCTTGGTGGTTCGGGGAATGTGGGCGTTATCCATGATGGCGGGGCTTTCAAATACCTGCATCACGGATAATTCGAGGGTGGCGGCACTCATGTCGATCAGGATGCGCGGACAACCGGTTTCGGTGCATGTGCGCGCCACTTGCGGCGCGAGTTCCCGGATGAACTGGAGGTTCACCGTCCCTTCGCAGGTCAACACGATGCACGGGATGTCAGGGTCGAAGCACAGGGAATAATTCATGACTCCGGTTTCCCAGTCGGTGTTGTAATGCCTTGCACTGTACCACGCCGATTTCGGTTTGGCGAGCCGTTATGGCGGATCGCCGGGGCAAGCCGCCCGGAGGGGGGCCGGGCGGCGGCGGAGCGGGAATGGGGCCTACCGACGGTCTTGCCGATCGAGGATCTTGACGGCCTCGATGGCGGTGCGGATGGCCTCCTCGACGCCGACCTTGGCGATGATGGGCGCGTCGTCATAGGTCAGGCCGATGG
>CAYODC010000061.1:8871-9900 GCA_964402575.1 uncultured Verrucomicrobiota bacterium | reverse complement strand
CCACCCCCGCAACCAATTCCCTCCCCCTCCCCGCCGACGGATTCTACCGCCTCCGCGCCGTCCGATAGCCGGGTACGCCAACGGAGAAAGGGCCGGAAATGAGGCGGCCCTATATTTTGATGTTTTTTCCCGGGCTGTGTTATGGGGTTTCGTCGATTACCCCGCCCGGCCGAGGGGCCGGGGCAACGGCCACCGCCGCAGGCGTTCAGCGCCCTCAACGGCTCCCGCTTCGGGTGCGGCGTAATCGTGCGGCCGTTTTCTGGCCGCGAAGTCGAAGCTGGTTCAACCGTACAGGGCCAGCCGCGTCATTCAGTCGTTCGGGGACTGATCTGGTTGGGCTACGGAGTCCGAAAAGCTCAGCGAAAGGCGCAGCATGTCCATGAGCTGGATTCCGTTCTCAAAGATGGGTTCCGCGTAGTTCTTGATGAAGAAGTCCTGGTCAATGCGGATAACCCGAAAGCCCTGCCGCTGGTAGAAAGCGAGTTGATAGCCGAACGTGCCGGTGCCCACCTCTAGTTGCCGCGCGCCGGAACGGCGATAGAAATGAATCACCCATTTCAATAGCGCCGTGCCGTATCCGGACTTTTGGCAGGCCGGGTGAACCGCGATGCTCATCACCTCGTGGATGCCTGCGCCTCGTGGCTGGACAACACACGCCCCCACCACAACCTCACTCCTGGAAGCCACGAAACACTTGGATCCACAAAGAGAGGAACGAATCTTGTCTTCCGATGGATCGGCGAGCAGCAGTAGCTCCATTGGAGCATCGCATACCGGTACTTCTTGGATCCGTAACATCATGCTTCCCTTCTGGCCTATCCGGAGTTGTTCGAAGACGGCAAGGCGGTATGTGTAGACTCCGAGAATGGGCCTTCCGATTGTGAGTGTAGGCAATGGGGCGAGGACGGAGCAAGCCTGGAACTCAATACTGGACGCGAACCAAGGCATGACAGGCGTGGGTTTTCGTTTGTCGTGCAACGGAACCGACTGCCGCATTCGCGTGGCCGGGCCTTGGCCATCTCCCGCATC
>CAYODC010000061.1:1129-8861 GCA_964402575.1 uncultured Verrucomicrobiota bacterium | reverse complement strand
GGTGAGCTTCGCCTCCAGCTCCTTGAGTTCTTCCTTGGCCATCTCCCGCATCTCATGGGCTTCTCCCCCCAGATCGCCTCAACCGCCTGTTTCCGGCACGGGAGGCCCGATGGAGTGGCTGGAAAACACGGCGCAACGAGGCCGTGCCCAAAGAAACGATTATGCACTTTCCATTCTTTTGGCGCATGGCATAGTCAAGGCCATCGTGACTATCCACTACGGCGGCTCGACGTTCCCCCCTCCCTTTGCTGGTGTCCACGGGAGGGCAAGCCCGCCGCCCTGTTCCATCCCTCCGCGCGAAGGGTTGCCCAGATGAAGAATTGGCTATGGCTGGCCTTGATCCCCTCGCTCGTGTTCGCGGAATCCCGTCCTTGCAACCTGAGAAAAGATCCAATCTATCTGGATGTCCATCCGGACAAGGTCCTCCTCGGTTCCGATGGCGAGGCAATCACTCCATCCGAACTGACCCGTCCCGGCAATCCCTTGGAAACCCTCCTGGACCGTATCGAACAAAGCCGCGACACCCGGTATCCGGTCCTCGTCGTGCGTCCGGGAAGCGCCGTTTTCCAGCGGGAGATTCGCCAGCGCATTCAACAAAGAGGCCTGGAGTTCGGCATCGAACCGTTGGAAGCGGACCAGACGGCTTCGAGGGAGGCGTTGATGGAATTCTCCCTGATGGGTGCCCCTCCCCCTCCCCCCGCCAATGGCTTGTGGGAGGCCTACCTGCAGGTCGCGGGCAAGCATCCCTGCGACATCGAAATCCAAGCGGATTCGCTGACGATTCTCAACGGCAGCCTCGTCGTTTCCAAGGAAGAGCTCCTGTCGCCCGGAAATCCATTTGATCAACTGCTGGAACAACGGGAGGCATGCGCGGACTGCCCCTGCCTCACCTTCTGCAAGGGTTCCGGGAGCGACGAATGGCTCGTGCAACTTCTCGGCATCATTCAACAAAAGGCCCCGCGCCTGGCCTGGCACATGGGCATCGCGTCCGACTCCGCAATGATATTGGCCTGTTCTCCTGTCGAAGCCCGGGCCGAAGGAAAAGAGCCCGTCATCTTCGAGTGCCGAAACAACCAGGTGTTTTCCATTTTGCCCGATCGCATTCAAACCGCGGCCGTGAAGAAGCTCGATGAACTCAAGCAGCAGGCCTATTGCGATGCCGGCCAACTCCGGCACCTCATGACCGCGGCCACGCTCGAGGTGGACGGACAATGGCTGGAATTCACCAACGCCTTCACCGCTGTTCTTTCCCTCCATCCCGCTCCCGATGCGCGCGGGTTTTCCTTCGACCAACCGGCATTTGAAAACGATGATCTCTGGCTGACGGGCCTTCTCCAGTCCCTGAATCCTGAAAAACAATATGTTCTCCTTTTTGTCCGTCCCGACAGCTTCGAAATCTTCCGGAAGGTTCGAAAAATGGCTGTCTGGGAATTCCGACTGGAAACCTCCTGCGAACTGTTGGATGATCACGAGGCCATCCGGATCAGCCCACGGGGGAACCCCGTTGCGACCCCCTGACCGGGAGTCGCGGAAATCACCTGACGACGGGCACTTCTGCCCGGCCCGAGTCCACACGGGGCGTTCCGGTGAACGTCAGGATGACCGCGCCGTCTTCACCGCGAGGGTCTCCGCGCCGCCGAAATACTCCCGCATCAGATCGGGTTCTTGAGTCTCCCGAGCCAGGCGATGAACCAAGGCACGACCATGATCATGACACCGCCCAGCATGGCCATGGACCGCCCGGCGGCATGCCGGGCAACGCCCACACCAGAGGTCGGATTCCGTCGGCTTTCATCGCCTCTTCTCCATGCTCCTTTTCCCTTGTCTACTTTCGTGCCGAGTCCCCTTCCCGTCCGCAATCGGACAGGAGAAGACGGAGCCGGGCGATCATGCGAGCGGCACGGCGCTGGATGAGGAGGGGGGCAATGGCGAGATATCGATCGGCGGAGGCGAAGTACTCCTCGTCGCTTTGCGGAATGAAGTGGGCGTTGGGCTCGTAATGGGAAATCGGAAGCCCGGTGGCGGGGTCGATGTAATCGTCGAGATCCAGGTGATGGGCGAAACGGGCCAGTCCGTCCGGCGTGCGAAAACCGCGAAAGGCCTCGTCATTGAGCTCGACCAGGCGGCAGAGGGTTGGATCGGCGGCGGGGTTGGCCAGGAGGGCCAGGCGGAGGTTCTGGAGAAAGGCCGGAAAGGCATCGCGCCATTCGGGATGGGTGCCGCGATAGGTGTTGAAGGTAAGGCGGCCCAAGGATCGGTTGGGAAGAGGCGCGAGATTCCCGAGGGTGTGATAGGTGCGCTGGAAGGCGGCGGCGCGGGCGCGGAGAGCGTCGGAGGGCCGATGGCGTTCCAACCCGGCAAAACGGCCGGGCTGGCCGGGGATCGGACGGCCGAAGAGCGTGTGGAAGGTGTTGAGAGTGTCGCCGCGAAAGGCACGCCCGGTGCCCAAGGCCGGCAGGGAAAGCCCCGGCAGCGCATCGGCATAGAGGACATCGAAAAGAGCGCGGACAAGATTGCCATCGTCCGTGTCAAAGGTGCGGCCGGGAGCGCCATAGAGGGAATGCCCTTCGAGAGTGGCCAGATCAACGTCGGCCAGGGCATCCAGATTCCCGCGAAGTTCCTCTTCAACGAATTTCCGGACAAGGTCAATCGCCTCCGGCGTCGGAGCGGCGCGTGCGGTCGACGGAACGAACACGGCCAGATAAGCGATGAAAACCCAGAAACGGATGAGAAAATGTTTCATGGAAGAAGCCCTGCGCGATAGATCATGTTGTCCGGATTCTCCGCTCTTGCAAGGGCCATGCATCCGGCGCCCCTGACCGACCGGCAGGCAAGGTCCGTCGGGGCGCGCCATCGCGGGGCGCCCGTTCCCTTGCTTCTCAGGCGGTTCTTCCCGCGCCGCCGCCCGATCCATCGAATTGCGGCAGGTGTTCCGGCGGCACGGCGGCCAGCGGGGAAAGACCGCAATCCTTGGCGGACACGACGGGATCGCCCACCACCTCCCACGGAATCCCCAGATCCGGATCGTTCCAGAGAATGCCGTATTCGTCGCCGGGGGCGTAGAAATCGGTGCACTTGTAATAGAAATCCGCCGTCTCGCTCAGCACGCGGAAGCCGTGGGCAAATCCCTCCGGAATGAAAAACTGCTTGCGGTTGTCTTCCGAAAGCTCAACCGCTTCGAAGCGCCCGAACGTGGGCGAGCCGCGGCGAATGTCCACGGCGACATCCAGCACGGCGCCACGCAACACGCTGACGAGTTTTCCCTGCGGCTGTCGGAGCTGGTAATGCAATCCGCGGACCGTGCCGCGGCAAGAGCGCGACAGATTGTCCTGCACGAACGCCCGGTCCAGTCCGGCGGCGGCATATGCCCGCGTCTGGTAGGTCTGGAGGAAGAATCCGCGGGCGTCGCCGAATATATCCGGGGTGATCACCAGCACGCCGGGTATCGAAGTTGTCTCGCACTTCAATCCCATGGGTTCAACCTTTCGCTTCCGCCGCAAGCTGCAGCAAATACTGCCCGTAGGCATTCTTGGACATCTCCTGGCCCAGGCGGTTCAACTGGTCCGCCGTGATCCACCCCGCCCGAAAGGCAATCTCTTCCAGGCAGGCGATCTTGAGGCCTTGGCGCTCCTCGATCGTCTGCACGAAATTCGAGGCCTGCAGCAGCGAATCGTGCGTGCCCGTGTCCAGCCATGCGAAACCGCGCCCGAACAGTTCCACCCGCAGAAGGCCTTCTTGCAGGTAATTCCGGTTCAGGTCGGTGATTTCCAGTTCCCCGCGCGCCGACGGCTTCAGCGCCGCAGCGCGGGCAGCGACGGTTCCATCATAAAAATACAACCCGGGAACCGCGTAGTGCGATTTGGGCTTCGCGGGCTTTTCCTCGAGCCCCAGCACTTTGCCCGTGGCATCGAACTCGACCACCCCGTAGCGTTCCGGGTCTTTCACCAAATAGCCAAAGACCAGGCCCCCTTCCGTCAATTTCCCGGCCCGCCGCAGCAGGTTGGTCAACCCCTGCCCGTAAAAAATGTTGTCGCCCAGCACCAGGGCCACCGGTTCGCCCGCCAGGAATTCGCGCCCAATGATGAAGGCTTGCGCAAGCCCTTCCGGCCGAGGCTGCTCGGCGTATTCCAGCCTCAAGCCAAGCGCCGATCCATCCCCCAGCAGCGATCGGAAGCGCGGCAGGTCCTCGGGCGTGCTGATAATCAGGATTTCGCGGATTCCGGCCAGCATCAGGACGGAAAGCGGATAATACACCATCGGTTTGTCATGCACGGGAAGCAGTTGCTTGCTGACCACCCGCGTGATGGGATAGAGCCGGGTGCCGGACCCGCCTGCCAATACAATGCCTTTCATCTGCCGAATCCCTTTCCGTTCAAAACCGGCGTTGAGAATCTCCCAACCCGGCCCATTCTTCAAGCCGTTTCCGCGGGCACGTGGCCTATGGAGGAGATGAGACGGGCGCAGCAGAAGGCGGCGGCGCCTCGCCTGAAACGGGCGCCAGCACCAGCCGGAATCCGTTGACGGCCCCGCGCGCGTTTCCAAGGAATCCGTAGAGCGTGTCGGTCTTCAAGCGCACGGGCTGGTGATCGTCCCATCCCCCCCCCTGCCATCCGCCGAATTGCGGGCTCCCCGGCTCCTTGGCCGTGGTCTCCCAGACGTTGCCTCCGGCCCCGAACAGGCCCCAGGGATTCTCTCCGCTATACTCCACCGGCGCCGTCACCACGAATCCGTCCTGGTATTCGGCAATGCAAGAGAGATCCTCGAAAGCGGCATGCAGCGAGCTGTCCCCATAATTGCCGCGGCTTGGCGGCAGCATCTCGCCCCACGGATAGGTGCTGGCCTTCCCCGTGCGCGTGTAGGTAATCGCTTCCAGACGGGAGGGCAGCCGGTAGCGCCAGCCCTCCGGAAGTTTTCCGGCGGCCCGCTCCTGTTCGGTCAACCAGGCCGCGAAGGCAATCGTATCGTCGAAATTCACCCGCACCACGGGCTGGCGCCCGCCCTTCAGGCACACGCCGCGGAAATCGCCGCTGTCGTGCGCGGAATCCATCTTCGCATATTCCTCGTTGACCACCTCGTAGCGCCCCACCCACATCCCCATCTGCGGCACCCACACGAACTCCATTGGCACGGTGTGCGCCACCCACGGACGGCCTTCCACCGGCATCGGCGTGGTCGCCACCAGGCGCTCGGGCAGCGCGTGATCCGGTTCTTCCACCTCCCGCGCGTCCACGGCCGGAGACGGGGCTTCCGGCTCGTTGTCCGGCTCCGCGACAGGCCGCGGCGCATCCAACCACGCCGAAACCGCTTTCCCCCCGTACCACAGCGCGGCACCGGCGCAAGCCGCCGCTGCCGCCAGCAGCACCGCTTGGATGATCCGGCGCTTTTCCACGGCGCTGCGCCCCCGGTGGCCGCCCACGCGTTCCCCCCCCAGGGCGCGCACCAAATCCACGCATGTCACGAACCGGCTCCGCGGCTTGCTCGACATGGCCCGCCGCAAAGCCAACCGGACGTGATTGGGCAAATCAACCTCTCCACTGCCAATGCCCTTTTCCTTCGGCTGCTGTCCAGTCAGGACTTCCCATGCCAGCACGGCCAGCGCGTATTGATCGCTGGCGGAATCGGGTGCCTCTCCCCGCTTCAGTTCCGGCGCCTGATAAGCCCCCGTCGTCCCGGTACGCATGGCCATCCCATGGTGAAACGTCAGGTGGTGGTGCGGCGCCAGGCCAAAATCCGTCACCCGCACCACATCGTCGGGCCCCAGAAAGACATTGGTGGGTTTGAGGTTCCGGTGGATGATCCGCTTGCCGTGCGCAAAGTCCAGCGCCTCGGCCACCTGACGCAGCACCGGCAGCGCTTCCTCCAGTGATCGACGCCCCTCCGGCCCCGACCGGATCCAGTTGCCGAGGTCGGTCCCCGGCGCATAGTCCCCCACCAGATAGACCTGGTCGCCGACATAGATGATTTGCCGAACCGCCGCCAGATGGGGATGCGTTTGGTCGGCGATCCTCCGGATCCCGGTATGCAACACCGCCATCAGCGGTTTCAACCGACGCAGATCCGTCGGCAACCGCCGCAGGCAGACCTCGCCGCCCGTTTCGCGATCCGTGCACCGCCAAAGATCGCCCAGCTCCCCCGAACCCAAGGCGCCGGTCACGACATAGCGATCCCAAAGCACGCTGCCGACTTCCAGTTCCGACGTACGGGATTCTTCCTCTATTCGGCGATTGTCACCGATGGGGATTTTGGCCGTCTGGACAGTCATGATTGGATTAATCTGGCATGAATCGCCCGGCAGGACAATCAAAACAACATGCTATCCGGCAGCGGAATACTTCCGTCACGGCCGCACCCATATATCGGGCCACTGATCATTGCCGGAATGAAAGGTTACCCGGGCAGCGGCATCCGGCGGCGACCCGATTCTCCACAGAAAAATCTCGTAGTCGGCCGTGTCGTGCTCGTGTCCTTCCCGCGCCGCGCCCAACACCACTAGCGCCCCGTCGTTGGATACTCGCGGAAAATACTCGTGGCTCCACGGCAGCGGCAGGTCCAGCAGCGGTTGCAGCGACGATCCTTCCGGCCCCGCCCGCCAGACCTGGTTGTCCATTGTTCCTCCTCCCGCCACCAACACCATCCACTCCCCGCCCGGCACGTACGCCAGTTGGCATCCCCCCGCCACTCGCGTCTCTTGCCCCTCCGGCAGCGAAAACAGCGACGTACTGCGCCGCCGGCCCCGCACCGTCAGCGCCAGCCGCCCCGCTCCGGAAGGATCGAGCGACGGCGTGGTCCATTTCAATCCTTCGCGCGGCCCCAGCAGAATCTCCTCCTCGCCAGTCTCCAAATCGATCCGCACGATTTCCGTCCCCCTGCGCTGGAACACCATCCCTTTCCCATCGCCGCTCCAGCACGGCTGCGCCCCATGCTCCGCCAAACGCCGCTCCTCCCCGCTCTCCAGCTCCAACATCCACAGGTCCCAGTCCACGTTGTCCCGGAACGACACCCATTCCCGTCGCGACCGCGCAAACGCCACCCGCTTTCCATCCGGCGAAATTTTCGGAGAACGGTCCACATGCGGATGATCCGTCAGCCGCGTGATGGTGCCAGATGGCCAATTCATCCGCACCAATTCATGGTTCCCGTGCATCGTCGAACTCCACACGATGAACCCCGAGCGGCCTCCCCAGGCCGCCTCCAGCCTCTCCCGCTCTCCGGATCCCATCGCCGCCATTTCGCCCGGTCCCGGAGCCGTCCTCGCTCCCGCCTTCTTCTGCACCCGCCAAGTCCAGGCCGCGCCCATCACCAGTACCCCCATCATCAACAGGCCCGCCCATGCCCACCACAGCGACCGCACCCCGCCGGACGTCCGCGCATCCGCCGATTCCCTTCCCGAACGCCCCGCTTGACGCCCCCACATCAAGCCCAGCAGGCCTAGCCCGCCCATCGAGTAATCCACCAGTTGGCTCACCACGTGTGTCCCCAGCAGCACCACGCCGGCATCTTTCACCGCCACGCCCGTCAGTCCCAGCATCCCCGCCCCGGCCGCTTCATACGTGCCCATGCTCATGAACGTCGGCACCGGCAGGGCGCCACCGCCTTCCCCGCTGATCAGCCCGGTGAGCACCTGCCACACGGGCAGTTCCGCCAGCTCCGGACGCAGCACGCGCGCCACCCCGAAAAACGCCACCCCGAGTCCCAGATATTTCGCGATGCGAATCCCCACCGACAGGGCAAT
>CAYODC010000061.1:0-1119 GCA_964402575.1 uncultured Verrucomicrobiota bacterium | reverse complement strand
CGCACGCACCAGCCCCCCCCCCCGCCGCACGGCGAGAATGGACCCCGCCAGTTTCCCCAGAAATCCTTCCAACCGCGCCAGCGGGCCCCAACCCTTGATGCGCCCCGGCAGGCGCGCCGCTCCGGCAATCACCCACCTTGGCCCTCCATACAGTGCCACTCCGCCCGCCGCCACCACTGCGGACATCACGATCACCCCCCACAGCACCAGCATCCGCCCTTGCGCATCCAGCACCGGCACGCCCAGCGCCAGCCCCAGCACCGCCACCAGCGCCAGAAAATCAAACCAAATGCTCAGCGCCATCGAGGAAACGCAATCCTCGTGGTTCACCTTTTCCCCCCGGTTCAGCAACGCCCAATACATCAATTCTCCCGCCCGCGCCGGCAGCATGTCCACGAACATGTTCCGCGCCAGCGTCACTCCGAACATCCGCCCCCGCCCCGGCAGCGGGGTTGCCCCCGCCCCGGCCAGCAACAAGCGATACCGCGCCGCCCGCAACCACCCTTGCAGCAGTTGCGCCGCCGCATAGGTTGCCCAGACGCCGAGCCCCATCGTCCCGAGCGCCTGGATCACGTCGCCCGCCGACGAACCCGCCTCGCGGAACAACAGCCCCAGGATTCCCGCCGAGATCGCCAGCGACAGCCCGAATCGAAGCGCCCTTTTCATGTCTTCGTTTTATCCGCACCGCCCCCGAAAAGAAACTCTTTTCCCGCCGCCGCCGCTCCGCTACCGTTTCTGCCCATGAAAACCGCCTTCCGTTGGGTGTTTCGCTTTCTTCGCGCCGGGCTGCTCCTGCTCGACCTCTCGCTCCTGCTCTTCGTCGCCGCGCAATTCACCCCTTGGCCTTGGCGCGCCTACAAAAACCTCTCCGAAGTGCCTGGGGGCGTCCGCGCCCCTCCCACCCACGTCCTCGTCATGGGCGGCAGCGGCATCCCCGGCGAGTCCGGCTTGTCCCGCACCTATTTCGGCGCGCAGGCCGCCTTGCGGAATCCCCGGGCCGAGGTGCTCGTCGCCCTGCCGCTGGGCACCAACGAATCGTTCGCCTCCCGCGCCTATTGCGACGAACTCCGGCTGCGCGGCGTTCCCGCGAAACGCATCCGCATCCTGGCCGGCGGGCGC
>CAYODC010000060.1:0-9908 GCA_964402575.1 uncultured Verrucomicrobiota bacterium | reverse complement strand
GTAGACCTCGCCGTGCTGGTAGGGGCTCATGGTGCCGGGATCGACATTGAGGTAGGGGTCCATCTTGAGCATGCGGATGCGCAGGCCGCGGGCGATCAGCAGGCGCCCGATGGAGGCGGCGGTGATGCCCTTGCCGAGGGAAGAGATGACGCCGCCGGTGACAAAAATATACTGGCTCATGTTGGTTCCTTAGCTGGGGAGGAGGCGGGGCCGCTGGTTTTCGCTGGGGCGCCGGTGTTTGGGAAACCCAGAGAAAGAAACGGGCGGAGGTCCAGAGGCTAAGCCGCCTAAACGGAGGGCCAGAATAATCGGCGCGGGGGGGTGCGGCAAGCCTAATCGGTTGGCCTAATCGGTTGGGCTAGCGAAGGGGCATCCGATTTGGCAGGATGAAGCGGATGAGCACAAACGACCGGGACAGGGGCCTCGAAGCGCGGATCGCCCATGCGGCGGAGGTGATTCGCCGGGCGAAGTGGCTGACGGCCTTCAGCGGGGCGGGGATTTCGGTGGAGAGCGGCATTCCGCCATTCCGGGGGCCGGGCGGAGTATGGGAGAACTACGATCCGTCGATCCTGGATCTGGACGTGTTCATGGAGCATCCCGAGCGATCGTGGGCGGCGATCAAGGAGATGTTCACCTGTTTCCTGGGCATGGACGGGCGGGAACCGGCCCGGCCGAACGCGGCGCACCGCGTATTGGCGAAATGGGAGGCGCAAGGACGGCTGCGCCGGGTGATCACGCAGAACATCGATGGGCTGCATGCGGCGGCCGGCAGCCGGGCTTTGGTGGAATACCACGGGCATTGCCGCCGCCTGAGCTGCCTGCGGTGTGGCGGGGGGCTGCCCTTGAACGCCGAAACCATCCGGGCGCCGGTGCCGCGGTGTCCCTGCGGGGGCCTGTTGAAGCCCGATTTTGTCTTTTTCGGGGAGGGGATTCCCGAGGCGGCGCAGGAGGCGGCCGACGAGGCGGCCCTGCGGACGGATTGCATGGTGTTGGTGGGGACGTCGGGCGTGGTGTATCCGGCGGCCGCCGTTCCGGCCCTGGCGAAGCGGCGGGGCGCGTTCATCATGGAAGTGAATCCTGAACCCACGGACTTTGCCGGGCGGATGGCGGATCTTGTCCTGCCGATGAAGGCGGGCGAAGCGTTCGAGCGGCTGGACGCGCAGATGTCCGGCGGCGAAGCGGCGGGAGGGGGATAGGGGAAATCAGGTGACGATCCAATCCGGATCGAGGCTGGCGACGAAGGAGGCAGGCAGGATGGCTTCGAGACAGAGGTGCTTGCCGCGGACCTTCTGCTCGAGGACCTTGCCGTTGGCATGGAGGGCGGCGATCCATCGGCCTTCCGCGGCGGGGATTTTCAGGCGGAGATGGGCGACGCGGTCGCGGAGCAGGTCGGCGATGGTCTGACCGAGATGGGCGGTGCCCTCGCCGGTGGTGGCGGAGATGGCGACGAAATGGCGGAAGCGTTCGGCGAGGCGGGGAAACTGGTTGCGGCCGCGTTCAAGATCGATTTTGTTGAACACGGCCAGGACCGGTTTGTCCTGGGCGTCTAGTTCGCGCAGGACGGCCTCGACGGCGGCGATCTGTTCATCGACACGCGGATGGGAGGCATCGATGACGTGGAGGAGCAGGTCGGCCTCGTTGACTTCCTCGAGCGTGGCCTTGAAGGCTTCGACAAGGTGATGGGGCAGCTTGCGGATGAAGCCGACGGTGTCGGTCAGCAGGCATTGCTGGTGGTTGGGGAGGCGGATTTGGCGGGTGGTGGGATCAAGGGTGGCGAAGAGCTGGTCGTCGGCCAGCACGCCGGCCTGGGTCAGGGCGTTGAGCAGGGTGGATTTGCCGGCGTTGGTATAGCCCACGAGGGTCAGCAGGGCCCAGCCGTGGCGGCGTCGGCCTCGACGAAGTTCGGCGCGCCGCTGGCGGACGAGCTGGAGCTGGTCGCGGATGCGGGTGATGCGCTGTTCGATACGCCGGCGATCCAGTTCGAGCTGCTTTTCGCCGGGACCCTTGAGTCCGATGCCGCCTTTTTGCCGTTCGAGGTGGGTCCAGAGGCCGCGGAGGCGGGGGATCAGGTAGCGCAACTGGGCCAGCTCGATCTGGAGGCGGCCTTCGACGGTGCGGGCGCGCTGGGCAAAGATGTCGAGGATGAGCTGGGTGCGGTCGACGACGCGGACGCCAAGGAGGTCTTCCAGCGCGCGGCCCTGGGCGGGGGAGAGGTCGTCGTCGAAGATGGCCAGGCTGGCGCCGGCGGCCTGGAGTTGTTCGGCGATTTGGATGGCCTTTCCGCGGCCGATATAGGTGGCCGGATGGATGTCGCGGATGCGGCAGAGGGTTTCGCCGGCGGACTCGGCCTGGGCGGTGGAGGCGAGGGCGCGGAGTTCGCGGAGGGAGTCCTCGACTTCGGCGCGGGGAACATCGCCAAGCTGGACGGCCACGAGCCAGGCGCGTTCGGGGAGATTGGGTTGGGTGGAGTGCATCATGGGGGTGGGTCCTGTCGGGATTCGGGACGGATCTGGCGGGCAAACCAGGCGATGTCCCAGTCGGTGAAATACCAGCGTTCGCGCAGAGGGGCATCCCAGGCGGGGGGGGAGGGGGAGGAAAGCGTGGCGAGGTAGGATCGGAATTCCTCGGGGCCAAGCTTGTGGCGCAGAGCGGAAACAAGGGCTTCGGCCTGCCAGTAGAAGGCGCCGGTTTCAGCGGGCGAGGACGGGTAGTTCCGCAGGGCGATCAGTTCCTCGAGGGAGAACAGATGATGGTCCAGTCGGGGGGGGGGCGGCCGTGCGACGGTTTGGCGGAGGGAACGGGCGCAGGCCTCGGCGGCGGCGGCGCCGATGCCGTTGGCGAGGCCTTCGTCGAGCCAGAGCGGCGGACGGACGGGGAATTGTTGGTAGGCGAGCCAGTGGGAGAGTTCATGGCCGAGGCGGAAGGCCAGCTTGAGGGGATCGCGACCGGGATGCAGCAGGATTTCGTCGTCGCGCTGGGTGGCCAGCGGCTCGGCGCGGAAGAGGGATGCGGCCCGTTTGTAGAAAGGCGGCGGCCGCTGCAGGCGGATGGTCAAGGTCGCTGGCCGTGGCGGGGGGCCGAGGATCTCCAGCGCGGTGCGCATGGCGACGGGGAGCGTGGAGGAGAGGATGCCCGGGACCGGTTCCGCCGCGGGGATGACCGTGCATTGGACGAGTCCTTCGCCAAAGGTGAACGAGGCGGGATCCTGAGGGGCTGCGAGAACGGGAAGGCCGGCCATCGGGGAGAACGCCAACAGGAGGGGGAGCGCAAAAACCCTGCGGAAACTAAACGAAAGGGAACTCACCGAATCACTATAGCCCAATTCCGGACGGACGGAAGAGGGAAAAGCGATTGAAGTGAGCCTGGGGGCGCGGCGAAGAGGGGCGGAGGGATGCATCTTGTTCTGGACAGGACGGGAGGGTGCCGCTTACAAGAAGGACATGAAGAGCGACGCAATGTGGCGGGTTGCAGTGGGAGTTTCGGTGATGGTGATACATGGCGTTTCCGCGCAGGGAGCGGATCCCAAGCCGCCGCTGCCGAAAGTCGTGGAACGTCTCTGGCAGGAACCCGGTCCGATTCAGGATTCGGCCGACGCGCCCCGGCTGCTGGTGGTCTATCCGCGCGCGGGGGGCGGGCGAATTGGCGAGGAGGCGATGCGTTATGCCGGACGGGTCGAACCGGCTGCCGCGAGCGTATCGCTGAATGGCCAGGTTCTGCAGGTGAACGAAGATGGGGTGTTCGCCGGCATCCGCCCCGTGGCGGCTGGGGCCAACGAAACATGGAGATTCCTCGCGGAAATGGATGGGGGCGTGACCGAAGTGAAACGGACGGTCGAGCGGGAGGCGCCGGCCGCCGCGGTGCCACGGCGGCCCTTGGCGTTCGCGGCCGTGCCGGTCAGTCCGATCGGCGATTACTGGCTGCCGCGAGGGGGGACGGTGGGGGTGACGTTGCGGGCCAGCGATGAGGCCATGGCCGAATACCGCATCGGGTCGAGCGGCGACTGGTTCCCGATGGCGGTGGCCGGTCCTGGCGATTCAGATGGCGCGCGCTACGTGGCGACGCTGAATGCGCCTGCCGCGGGCCGGACAATCGAGCCGCGTGTGGTGGAGTTCCGCTTGCGGGCGGACGGGGCCAAGAATGCCATACTGCGTTCCGCCCTGCGGGTGGGGCGGATTCCCGATGGGTACACCCCCCGGGGACGGGTGAAGGAAACGTTCGGCACCTACATGAAAACGGAGACGACGTTTGCGCGGTGGGGGAATTGGATCCAGCGCACGCCGTTCCCGGTTCTGGAGGCCAGGGGGGGGCGGGTCCGGACGGGATTTGGGCATGGTCCGGAAGGCTGGCTGGAGACGGTGCAGATCGCCGTCGAGTGGGGTCGGGCGTTTGGCGCCCTGCCCCGGCTGGGGGTGCCGGTGGTGGACACCCGCGAGGACCGGGTGCGGTTGACCTGGCCTACAAGGAAAGTTCCTGTGGCGACCGTGATCGATCACCAACTGGCAGACTACGGGGACCGGCTGAGCGTGAGTTTGCCGGGGGCGGCCCGAATTCGTAAACCGGACGAGGTGGCGGCCGTGGGCGCGCTGCGGCGGCTGTCGTTCCTGGATGCGGAGAGGGGGGAGGCGCCGGGATTTGATCTGCATTTGGCTGGCCCTCTTTGGGGGTACGAGGTGCGGTGCGATCCGGCGTTTTCCATGGAGTTTCGCTTGCCGCCGGCAATGGCCCGGGCGACGCGCAAGGCGCCCCTGAAGGGGTTGAGGGTGGCGATTGATGCCGGGCATGGCGGGAGTGATTCCGGCGCCTTGGGGGCCTCCGGGCTGGTGGAGAGCGATGTGAACCGGGTCCAGGCCGCCTGGCTGGAGCACCATTTGGTCCGGATGGGCGCGGTGGTATTGCAGGTTCGGCCGGGGGACGAGGAAATGGGGCTGGATGAACGGATCGAAGCCGCGCGGGTCTGGGAGGCCGACTTGTTCGTGAGCCTGCATTTCAATTCGGTGGCGTTCAGCGCCGATCCCGAGGGACGCAGCGGGCCGATCGTGTTCTACCACTACCGGGCGAGCGAGGCGCTGGCGAGAAGCGTGGCGCGGCGGCTGGCCGCCTGGTGGGGAGAAGGAACGCCGGTTCGGGTGGAGGCCCAGAATTTCCGCGTCAACCGCAACATCCATTTTGCGCCATCCATTCTGGTGGAGACCGCCTTCCTGTGCCATCCGGGAGATGAAAGCCGCATCCGCCGCGCCGGGGAGCT
The DNA here is from genome assembly GCA_964402575.1 of uncultured Verrucomicrobiota bacterium. GTDB lineage: Bacteria > Verrucomicrobiota > Kiritimatiellia > CAIQIC01 > Lenti-01 > Lenti-01. Next base: position 4,663 of record CAYODC010000060.1, on the reverse strand, counting down.
GGAAGAAAGCGCGAGGATCCTGGCCGAGGGCATTCGGGACCACATGGAGAATTTGGCGCTGGCCCGAAAATCGCGATAGACAAAGGCGGTGGGGTGGGGTAGAAATTCCGGCAACTGGATGCGGGAGTAATTCAGTGGTAGAATGTCAGCTTCCCAAGCTGAACGTCGCGAGTTCGATCCTCGTCTCCCGCTCCACTCTTTTTTTTGGGCTTTTATTGGGGTTTTTGCCTTGTTTTTCGATGTTTTCGGCGTCGCGCCCATTTTTCCCCATACCCTCGATAATGGCGCATAATGGCGTAGTTAAGCGCCCAATTTGTCAAAATTTGTCAACGCATCCCCCGACTGCAAGCCTGCCGTAAAGCGTCGTTTTGACAAATCGCGCCCCTCGATTGTCAATTTCAGCGCCGATCCCGACCCCGATCTACCCCGACCCCGACCCGACCGGGTAGCCAAGTTCACGCATGATCTTGGTGAAGTCTTCGTCAGCCTGCTTTAATTCCTGCTCCATCGCCTCCACCATCGCATCCGAATCTTCCGGGTTTATGGTGAACGCGGCGGCGGCTTCGTCATCGTTCATCGGGGTGAAGTCCATCCCGAGTAGAGGATTTTTTCGATGGGATTGGTCCCGGTGGTACTCTGCAACATGGCCCATCCAAGCCAAGCCATCCGCCAGCCCAAGCAAATAGGCTTTCCCGTCCCTGCCTTGCCCCCGTAGCCTCTTGACGACCTCGGGGGTGCGCCCGTGTCCATCCCAACGTCGGAGGGCCTGTATCGCGCCCAGAGCATCCACCATGCCGTCCTCACCAAAGGGCAGACTGCCGTCCGCCTTCCATCGGCTTATCTGTTGGGCGCTCGTTTCGAGCAATCGGGCAAGGTCCGCCCCTGCCAGCCTCACGGATGGTTTATGATGATGCATGGCATTTTCTCAATGTTCATCTGCTAAAGAACCAAACTGCTCGACGGAACGACCGGACCTCGGGGGGGTGAAAAGGACCCGTGATCTTTTCCCGCTCATGGCCGGGTCCCGGTGGAGATGGCGGTGGGGGCGGTGCTGTTCGCTTTGCCCTCTGTGCGCTCCTGTGGCGTGTCCGGCTTTCCGTCCATGCCGACACCCGGCCCCCGGCGCTCCGTCGCGTCTGGCGCGATTCTGGCGGCGGGATTCAAGGCTGTGAGTTCGCGCCATCTATCGCGGGCATAGTGGCGTAAAAAGTTGAACGTCACGGCTTCGGCATCGGCTCGGGAATCGCAGAACCAGAACGGAACACGGAAGCGCATCGAAAGAGCAATCACGCTTTGCCATGCTGATTCCGCATTCATCGCGGAACGATAATGCCCGAGACGCAAGACGGATTGCGGTTGCTCTATGACAACGGCGGATGAATCGTAGGCTTTGAGCCTTTGAAGTTCGCGGCTGAATCTCTCCCGATCCGGCCCGAGACAGTGAATTAAATCTTGCATGGATTTCCGTTCAATCACGATCCGGTCAGTGAACCCGGCAAGGCTATAATCCGCCGTCGCCAGCGCCCCCACCTCCACCACGGCATTGAAGCCCTCGAAACGGAAAGGGCATTGTTCGCGGCTGTCTTGGATGATCCGTAGCGGTTGGGTTTTCATGGGTCAAAAAGAGGGGGCAACGCGCCTGTTCCCGCAGGAGTTCGGCCACACGGAACGCGCCCCCCGGAAGTTCATCGGCTGGCGGCCCGCTTTTTCGGCGGGATGGCCCGTTGCCAAACGGCGGCCAGCGCCGGGCAAAGTTCGGCGGGTTTGATCTGTTCGACTGATTCGAGATGATTTCCATCAGCCCAGCCATGCGGCCCCGAGTCGGACGGAAGCAAAACATGGATTTCCAGCCCTCTGGGGTCAACCACGGCCATCGGAACAAACTTCCGTTCCAACGAATCGGCAACGTCCGCGCCGAATCCGGCCACGGCCACGAATCGCCACGGGGTCAGCGGGATTTCGACGGCCTCCCCCGAAATGAGTTTGCGGCGACGGTCCACACGTTCGGCGGCAACCTGCCGCGCCCGCTCTTGGCGGCGGTCGGCAATCTTCCGTTCAAGATGATTGATTCTTGCCCGAACGGCATCGCGGCGGCCCTCGATTTCGTTGACGCTGTTGCAGTAGCCCAACAGTCCATGAATCGCGGGCGGACATGAAGCAAAGCGGCCTTGCCCGGAAAGCCAATCGCCGTTCAAATGCTCCCGCAAATCGCGTTCGGCCTGTTCGCGGGCAATCTGCAATTCATTTTCGACCTGTTGGGCATCCGCTTGGAGTTCGGCAATCTCGTTTTCGATCCGGGCAAACTCGCTTTCATCGAAACGGGCTTGCGCCAGCGTCAACCGCTCATTTGCGATTTCGACGCGCTCGGAAAGTTCGCGGCGGCGGCTGGCGGCTTCGTTCAACCCGCCCTTGTGGATGTCGAATGCTTGGAGTTCATTCTGTGCGGCTTGAAGCTCATCCCGCGCCGTTTCGACGGCGGCGGCGGGGTCATTGTCGGTTTTCTGTTTCGATGCTTTCATTGGTCTTGTCTCCTGTTTGGTTTGGGGTTGGTTCGCTTTCATCATCCATTGAACATTCCTGCCCGTTCGCGCAATTCGCGCAAGGCACCCGGCCAATCGTTCGGCGCTTGGAAGCCGACGCGGGGGTCATGGCGTAAAACCTCTTGTTTCTGGTCATCGTTTAGCTGGTCATCTTCGCTTGCCATCGCCACGAAAAGAGAATGCCGCTTGCGTATTTCGTCGCGGATTGGATCGCGGGGTATTTTGCATTGTTGCGTTGCCAAATGGCCCGCCCGTTCGGAATAAACAAGGGTGTTTGTCTCTCTAATCTGGCGCAAGAGTTCGCGCAGTGCCGCGCCTTCATTCAAGGGCATTGTGATTTCATCGGCCATCGGTCCCCCCGATCTCACCGCATCGCGGACGGCGGCGCTTGCGCCTGTAAAAATCGGTTGCCCACCACCACGGCGCAGGGAGGGGGTCATCCCGATACGGAAGCGGCGGTGTGTCGGTCCATGCCTTCACGCTGGCATCCATCGCGGTCCCCTCGGGGTTGCCCGGTACAGTGTGGGCGGCTGTGGATGCTGTTGGATTCGAGTAGGAGTTCATTGGATGATCCGGGGTCGGATGGTTGACAAAAACTCGTTGGGATTCTTGCGGGTCACTGACCCGCTCTTTCTTACTCTGGAAGTTCCTCTGGAAGTTCCTCTGGACATTTCCCGGTCATAGCTGTGACCGGTGGTGGAGTCCATTTTGACCGGTGGTGAATTGCTGTTTGACCGGTGGTCATGCTCGTTTTGACCGGTGGTCACTGCCTCACTACCGGTCATAGCTGTGACCGGTGGTGGAATCGGAACGGTGAGGCTGTAGCGATTGAGAAAGAACGTCTTTCCATTGACCTTTACCGCGTGACCGTGCCGCATGGTTTTGATCCAGCCCCGGCGCTCCAACTGGCGCAGGGTGCGGCGCAAGGTGCTTTCACTTCCGATCCCGCTTTCCCGGCGCAAGGTGGCCTCTCCGGGGTAGGATTGCCCGTTGCTGTCGGCATGAAGCGCCAGCGGATACAAGAGCGCCTTTTCCCTCATGCTGGCGGGCAGTTCGGCCACGGCCCAAAGCCATTTGAAGGCGCTATTTTTAGCGGGGGACGCTTGCATATCCGGCCTCCGGCAACTTTCCGTCAATGGCGTTGTGGATGTCCTGTCCGGCCCAGCCGTAGGACGTACAGATTGCGCTTTCCGTTTCCCGGTCAAGGGTCCCTCGATTGCGTAGCAGGTTCAAGAGGCGGCCTTGTTGTCGCCGGATGATTGAATCAACCGCGCCATGCAGGGTAGGGCCGATGGTGACGGGCGTATTCATTGAACCGCCGAAACCTCGAAGCGGGATAGGGCTTTGTCGATGTCCGATTTCCGAAACAGGACGCATTTCCGAGATACTTTCAGGAACGGAACAATCCGCCGCGCCTGCCAGTCGGACAAGGTCCGCCTGCTGATTCGTGCGTACTTCATAGCGCCTGCCGGACGCAGATAATCGCTGTTTTCGTCGGTCGATTTTTGGGTTTTGTTGTTCGTGGTTTTCATGCTAGTGGTCTCCTTTGACTGCAAGAATGCACCAGTCAAGGCGAATAGGTCTAGAGGCTACGGGACATTCTGCGTCTCGGTTTTTAGACACAAAAAAAGGGCGTCAGCGCATGGCCGACACCCTCGTTAACTGGATGTTCTACGTCTATGCGGTCGCCCGCTTGAAGATCGCTTTCACGACCTTATCAGTCGCCGGACGGATGGCGAAAAACCGCCGCGCCTCTGCCTTCGTCGCCAGTCCCCGATAATGCTTGTACAAGATACCAGCGTCGCCGGAATGCCCGAGAATCGCCGCCGTTTTTCCAGCGTCGCCGCCCGTGGCAAAGTGCATCGTTGCAAAAGTTTTTCGCGGTCCATCCTGAATCCAATCGACGCCTGCCGCCGCGAGCAATCCCTTGGGGCGCTTGTCCGGTTCCCGCTCTGCAATCGGGATACCCTCTTGTTCGTAGGCGGGGCCGATGGGCTTGCGATAGATGGCGTAGTCGAATTGGTTTTGCGTCTGAATGCCGACCTTCCCCCGCGCTTTCCGGTAGGGCGTCAACCAGTCAATCAACGTCTGGTTCATCGGCACGATCCGGGTCCGCCGCACCT
>CAYODC010000059.1:0-9920 GCA_964402575.1 uncultured Verrucomicrobiota bacterium | reverse complement strand
GTTCGGCAGCCTCGGAAGGGGGGGGGGGGGATTGGCGGACCTGCCGCCAGTGAAGCAGAGCGCCGGCGACGGCGAGGACGAACACGATGAGCGTGGCGATCAGGACGGTCATGCACCCGGCGCGGGATTTCTCGCGCTTCATCAAATAGATGTCGGGGACGTTGTTGGGTTGCATGGGCCGCCGGAAGGGGGAATCAGGTCAGGTTGTTGAGATCGCGCAAGACGAGGACCATGTCGGGATAGCGGTCTTCGGGTTTCTTGGCGATGCACTTCATGACGAGGTTGGCCAGGCCGGCGGGAATGGCCGGGTTGTGCTGGCGGATGGGCACGGGAGGCGTTTTGGGATCGATCTGCGCGGCGCGGACCTGCTCGATCTTTTCGCCTTCGTAGGGTTTGTGGAACGTGAGCATTTCGTAGCAGCAGATGCCGAAGGCATAGATGTCGGCGCGATCGTCGGCCACCCGGTCGACAAGGGTTTCGGGCGGCACGTAGGCGGTGGTGCCCGAGACGGTGGAGAGTTTTTTGAAGAAGCGCTTGCGGGGAAGGGCCAGGTCGAAATCGATGAGCACCAGCCGGCCGTCGGGGCGGATGAGGATGTTTTCGGGCTTGATGTCGAGGTGGAGGAATCCGCGGGAGTGGACGTATTGAATGACGTTGGCGAGCTGGCGGATGAAGATCATGACGTTGTCGGTCAGCAGGGGCTCGCGGTAGAGCAGCAAGTCGCGCAGGGTCCGGGATTCAACGTATTCCAGCACCATGAAGGGTGTTTTGCCCTCGTAGCCCGCCTTGATGAACGGGACGATGTTGGGGTGAGGCTTGGGGGCGTGGAGGCGGGCGATGACTTCTCCCCCGTAGAAGAAGCGTTTCTTGGCCTGGCGGTCGCGGGCCTGGATGGGATCCAGCACGCGGATGACGAACCGCGATTGCTGGGCGTCGATGGCGACATACAGCTTGGTCAAGCCGCCGCCAGAAATGGAGCGGGTGATGGAATAGCCTGCGAATTCCTGATTCATGGGACCTTATTAGCGCAAACGAGAGGGCAAGGCAATCCCTTGTTCAGGACGGGGGGCCGCGGCAAGTGGTGCCGCCGCCGCGATTCAAATGTGTAATGTATAGACTTCACCCTCATATCGAGGGTGAAGTCTATACATTACACATTTGGCGGGCAGGGGGGCTATTCGCCGGCGACTTCCTGGACCTGGTCGGGGACCAGGACGGGGGCGGCGGCGCCTTGGATCCAATATTCGCGACCCTTGACGCGCACGCGCTTGTTTTGCAGGGAGCGCAGCTTGGAGGCTTCGCCGAAGACGTGGCAGAGGATCTGCCAGCGATTGTTTTGCCAACGGACCACGCGGTAGCGGGTGGGGGCCTCGTTGATCAAGGGGGCGGCGCGCAGTTCCCCTTCGAATTCGGCGAGGCGGCCCTGGCCTTCCAAGGGGATCAGGTTGAGGCCGGGCGGAGGCGGAACGGGGATTTCGCGCACGATGGCATCGTCCACCGGAACGGAAGGCGACACGATGGGCGTGGGCAAGGCGGTGGAGCCGGCCTCGGTGGCGGAAACGGAGGCAGGGGCGGCGGAGGGCGAAGGAACCTCGCGGTTCTTGCGTTTGCGAGGGGGCTTGGGTTCTTCGGACGCCGGGGAGAGGTCGGCGGCCGGCGCGGCGGGTGCCGGGGGTTCCCCGGCGGTGGCGGTCTCCGCCGCGGCGGGCGATTCGATGAAATCCTTGTGGACCCAGACGCGGGCGGAGGGAGGCGGGGCGATCTTGAGCCAGCCCTGGAGTTCCTCGCGGATTTCGACGGTTTCGCCGCGGTCGAGGGTGGCGACGACGTTGTAGTTGATGCTGGGACCGGCGCGTAGATTGACGCGCCGGGTGTTGACGGTGTTGGCGGGCCGCTGGATGAAGTCCTGGCTGACCCACAGGCTGACGGATTCGGGGGCGGAGACTTCGATCCAGTCGCCGGTGGCACCGTAGGAGGCCAGCTGGTCGCCGTAGTGAACCTGGGCGAGGACTTCGGAGTTTTCGAGCTGCGGCTTGGCGCGCAGGTTGACGTTGTCGGCCGAGATCCGGACGGGGGTTTGGGCCAGGGCGGGGGAGATGGCGGCCGCGGCAGCGGCCGTCCACAGCAGGAGGGTCTGGAGCGTCTTCATGGGGGCACAGCATAGGGGCGGCGGGGGGAATCGGCAATTCCGAATTGCAGGAGGATTGATTGTTCGGGGGGGATGAGGTAAAGAAAACGGAATTATGTCTACACATCCGAAACATCGAGGCTTGGGCCGGGGACTGGACGCGCTGATCCAAGGGGGGGCGGCTCGGCCGGGTGCCGCGGCGGGAAAACCGGCGGCCCGTGCGGCGGCCGCCGCGCCTGCGGCGGCGGCGCCCAAGGGGGGCGTGCGCCACGTGCCGGTCCGCAAGATTGTGAAAAGCCCCTGGCAGCCGCGGCGGGAGTTTGCGCCGGAGGCGTTGCGGGAGCTGGCGGATTCCATCCGCGAGAAGGGCATTTTGCAGCCGGTGCTGCTGCGGCAGGTGGGCGAGATGTTCGAGTTGATCGCCGGGGAGCGGCGGTTCCGCGCCGCGCAGGAGGCGGGCCTGGCCGAGATTCCGGCGCTGCTGCAGGAGGCAAGCGACCTGGAGGCGCTCGAGCTGGCGATGATTGAAAACCTGCAGCGGGAGGAGCTGAACATCATCGAGGAAGCCGAGGGCTACCGGATGCTGATGGCGCAGTCGGGCCTGACGCAGGAGGCCGTTTCCAAGCGAGTCAGCAAGGGGCGCGCGACGGTCGCGAATGCGCTGCGCCTGCTGGAGCTGTCGGATTCGATCAAGCGGGCGCTGGCCGAGGGGGTGCTGTCAACGGGGCACGCGAAGGTGCTGCTGGGGGTCGAGGCGCCGCACCGCGACCTGCTGGCGGCGCGGGTGGTGGCCCAGGGGCTTTCCGTGCGCGCGCTGGAGAAGTTGGTGGCGGGGTTGGCCGCGGAGGGGGCGCGGAAGAAGAAGTCCGAACCGGCGAAGGATTCGGGCAAGGCCGACGACAAGAGCAGCAAGCAGATGAAGTTCCTGGCGGACCGGATGCAGCAGGAGCTGGGAACGAAGGTGGCGCTGTATCCCTCCCGGCAGGGGGCCGACGGGAAGCGGGAAATGGGGCGCATCGTGATCGAGTTTTTCGACAACGAGGATTTGTCGCGGCTGCTGGAGACATTGAATCTCGGCGACCTGGCCTGAGGGGGGAGCGGCGATGGCGGGGTGGTACGACGAGCGGCGGGAGGAGCAGGCGCGGGCCTACGACCGTTCGCAGGCCGTGCTGTTCCTGCTGCGTTTCGGGCTGCTGTTCGCGCTGGCGGCGTTGTTTTGGCGGATGGGGTGGTCGCGCGCGCTGGCCGAGGGGTTGAGGAACCGCCTGTCGTTTCCCTTTGCGTGGCCGCTGGTTTATTCGGCGTTCACGGCCCTGGCGGTGTTCGGCTACGAAGCGGTGTTGTTTCCGCTGTCGGTGATGGCGGACTATTCGCTGGAGCGGGCCCATGGGCGATTGGAGGTGGAATTCGGGATCTGGCTGCGGGGTTATTTGCTGACGCTGCTGCTGGAGATGGGGATCGTGACCGCGGGGTTCACGGGGCTGGTGGTGTTGATGCGGGTGTTTCCGGCGGGCTGGTGGCTGGCGGCGGCGGGGGCCTACGCGGTGCTGGTGGTCGGCCTGGGCGAGTGGGGGCCGTCGCGGCTGCTGCCGCGGGTGCGGCCGCCGGTGCCTGGCGACGATCCGGCGCTGGAGGCGGAGCTGCGGCGGGTGGGGAGGCTGGCGGGGTTGGAGATCGAAGGTGCGGCCTGGTGGGATTTCGAGCACCAGGAGGATCTCGATGATGTGCGGCTGGCGGGCGCCGGGCGCCGTCGCCGGGTGGTGTTTTCGGCGGCGGCATGGCAGGGGCGCGAATGGCGCGAGCGGGTGTTTCTGGCGGCGCGCGAGATGGCGCGGGTGGGCGGCGGCGCGGGGGGGTGGGTCCAGGCGCTGCAGGTGGCGCTGGTGGGCGGGGTGTTTTGGGGCGCCGAATGGATTTCGGAGGGTGCGGCGCGGGCCCGCGGGCTGCCGGGGGCGTTCGCGCCGGAGGCGTTTCCCTTCCTGGTGGTTTCGATGTTTGCGCTGGCCGCGGTAGCGGGGGTGGTGGCGCATGCCGTGGAGCGGCAGGTGGAGCTGCGCGCGGACCGCTTTGCGCTGAAGCACGCGGGCGGGCCGGAGGCGCTGCGCTCGTGCCTGCGGCAGCAGTTCGCGGCCGAGCCCTTTGCGGTGGACCTGCCGGCGTGGCAAGTCGTCTTGCTGCGGCGGATGCCGACGGCGGCGCGCCGATTGCGGCAGGCGGCGGGAGGGTGCTAGGTTGCCGGCGGGAGGGCGGAGAATGCGCTTGGCGGGGGCGGTCCGGCGCTGCTAGATTGCCGCGGCATGGAACCATTTCTTCATCCTCGGGCCGGTGGCGGCGTTTGGCGGCGGCCCTGGGCCGCGGCGGCGGTCCTGGCGATCGCCTGTGTTTGCACCGTCCGGGCCCAGATGCCGGTGAAGCCGGCGGTCGCGCCCGGGCTGGTGACGGCGGCGCTGCCCGTGGCGGGGCTGATCGACATCCAGGCCGACGACCTTTCGTATGACGCGGCGCGCCGGCTGGTGATTGCGCGCGGGGACGTGAAGGTGCTGCGGGGGACGGAATCGGTCGCGGCCGACTACGCGGAGGTGGACACGGAGGCCGAGACGGTCCATGCGCGCGGGAACATCGTGATCGAATACCGGGGCAACACCTGGAAGGGCGAGGAGGCGACCTACAACTTCAAGACGGGGGAGGGGGATTTCGGCGCGTTCGAGGCGTTTTCGCATCCCTTCTACGTGAAGGCGGAGGATTCGCACCGGCTGTCGCCGCACAAGGTGCAGCTGAAGGGGGCGGTGTTCACCACGTGCGATCCGGACAACCTTGAGTATTCCCTGCGGGCGAGTTCGGCCACGATCGAGGATGAAAACATCGTTCGCGCGAAGAACGTGCGTTTCCAGCTCGGGCCGGTGCCGTTCTTCTGGGTGCCCTACATGAAGGCGAACATCGAGGAGCTGGCGAAGTTCGATGTGACGGCGGGGTGGAGTTCGCGCATGGGGCCCTTCCTGCTGACGGCCTACAACCAGCCGATCAACGACGTGTGGACGAGCCGGACCCATGTGGACGTGCGGGCGAAGCGCGGCGTCGGGCTTGGGCAGGATTTCCTGTGGGAGGGGAAGTCGGACGAATACGAGGGGCACGTCCGCGGGTACTACACCCACGACTCGGAGCCTTGGCGGGACGACACGCAACGGGCCGAGCGCGAGGAGCTGATCGACAATGACCGCTACTGGTTCCGGTGGCGCGACCGCCACAACCTGACCGACCGCGACTATCTTTTCAGCGAATTCAACTACGTCAGCGATCCGTGGATGCTCAACGACTTCTTCGACGACGAGTACCAGAAGAACGTGCAGCCCGAGAACCGGATAACGCTGCCGCACTATGGCGACCGCTACACGGCCGGGGTGACGCTGAACATGCGGGTGAACGATTTCTACGGCAACGTGAACCGCCTGCCGGAGGTGTTCCTCAACTACAACCGGCAGCAGATCCTCGACACGCCGCTCTACTACGAAAGCGCGAACACGCTGGGCTATCTCGAGCGCGTTTTTCCCGAGGGCACCACCAACCGCGTGTCCACCACCAACGACTACGACGCGTTCCGGCTGGACTCGAGCCATATGGTGTACTGGCCGACGCGGCATTTCGACTTTCTCAGCGTGATTCCGCGGGCGGGCTACCGCGGCACCTACTACTCCAAGACCCTTTACCAGGAAGTCGTCACCAACGTGGTGGCGGTCACCAACGAGCTGGGCGTGGCGGTGGGCACCAGCAACCGCACCCAGACGCTTTGGCACGACGATTCGGCCGGTTGGCGCAGCCTGCCCGAGCTGGGCGTTGAAAGCTCGTTCATGGCCTTTGGCGAGATGTACCGCGGGCCGACGGGCATCGAAGAGGACGAGGGGTTGCGCCATATCTTCGAACCGTATGCGAACTACACGTTCAATCCCGAGCCGAATCTGCTGACCAACGAACTGTGGCAATTCGATTCGGTCGATACCCTCGGCGAGCGCAACGAGATCCAGCCCGGGATCCGGAACTACCTGCAGACCAAGCGCTGGGGCCAGCCGCACAACCTGATCTACGCGGATGTCTTCACCACCCTGCGGATGGACCCGGCCGAGGACGAGGAGGCCCTGGGCGACATTGGCTTCAAGACGGAATGGCGGGTGTGGAGCTGGTTTTCGTGGAACTTCGACGGCGCCTACGACACGGAGGAAAGCAACCTGCGCAAGTTCAGCACGCAGGTGGAGTTCCAGGACGAGGAAATCTACACGCTGGCCTTCGACTACCGCTACGACCGGGACGGGCGCGACGTGGTGGCCGGCGACCTGATCCTGTTTCCCGAAGAGCGTTGGGCGGGCCGCCTCTACGGCCGCATGGACCTCGAGGAGTCCATCCTGGAGGAATACTCCGTCTATCTGATCCACCGGACCCGCTGTCTCGGCATCGGGATCGGCCTGCGCGTGCGGCCCGAGGAGGGCGCGGACGGCAAGGACGACTACTCGGTGTGGTTCCAGCTCTGGCCGCTGGCTTTTCCGACCTCCGACAATCCCCTGGGCGGCAGTTGAGGCGGGGATGAACAACGGGTATCTGGTCACCGGCGGGGCCGGGTTCATCGGCTCCAACCTCGTGCGGCGCCTGGCGGCGCAGGGGGCGCGCGTGCGCGTGTTCGACAATCTTTCCTCGGGCCATCTGGAGAATCTCTCCGGGCTGGAGGCGTCGGTGGAATTCGTGCGCGGCGACCTGCGCGACGCGGCGGCGGTGCGCGAGGCGCTGCGCGGCATCCGGCACGTCTTCCACATCGCGGCGCTGGCGTCGGTGCAGGCGTCGGTGGACGATCCGGCGACGACGCACGACGTCAACGTGACCGGGACGCTGAACGTGCTGCTGGCTGCGCGCGACGCCGGCGCGGAGCGGGTGGTGTTTTCCTCCTCCGCCTCGGTCTACGGCGACAGCCCCGAGATGCCCAAGCGCGAGGACATGCGGCCCGAGCCGATGACCGGCTACGCCTTGTCGAAGCTGGCGGGCGAGCACTACGGGCGGATTTTCCACGGTCTCTACGGGCTGGGGTTCTTCGCGTTGCGCTACTTCAACGTCTTCGGTCCCCGGCAGGATCCCGCGTCGCACTACGCGGCGGTGATTCCGCTGTTCCTGCGCGCCTACGCCACCGGCCGGCAGGCGGTGATCTACGGCGACGGCGGGCAGACGCGCGACTTCACGTATGTGGAGGACATCGTGTCCGCCAATCTCGCGTGCCTCGACGCGCCCGCGACGGCCGCCGGGGGAGTCTACAATGTCGCCTACGGCGACCGCGTCAGCGTCAACGACCTGGCCCGCCGGATCGCGGCCTTGGCGGGACAGCCGTTTGCGCCGACCTACGCCGCGGCGCGGCCGGGCGACATCCGCGAGTCGCAGGCCGACGCCTCGCTCGCGCGCCGCGAGCTCGGCTGGGCTCCGGTGCACACGTTCGCCGACGGGCTGGCGTCCACGTTCGAGTGGTTTCGCGCGCAGGCCTGACGCCGGCCGCGGGTTTTTCCATACGGTGGAAAAACCGCGAAAAAATCTTCCATACGGTGGAAACCCTGGCCTGTCCGAGGCGCGGCCGGGGATCCATCGCGCAAAAAGGGGCAGAAAGGGGTGTTCCCGGGCGGGCGGATGTGGCAGGATGCCGGGCGTGGGCGCGCGACCGACGCCCCAGGAGGAACGACCATGGAGAAGCAAGAGATCCCGCCGCCGCCGATGCCGCCGAACAGCCGTCCGCGAAAGAAGTCGGCGAACGCGCCGAATCTGGGGGTGCTGGCGACGCCGCTGGCGGTGCTGGCGGCGGTGGTGCTGCTGCCGGTGTGGTTCTGGATGTTTTGCCGGATCGAGCCGGGGCCGGGCGAGATCGCGGTGCTGATCCGCAAGACGGGCCAGGACTTGCCGTCGGGGGAGATTCTGGTGCGGGAGGAGGGGCAGAAGGGGATCCAGCTCGACGTGCTGGCGGAGGGGAGGTATTTCCGCAATCCGTATTACTGGGGGTGGGAGATCCATGCGATCACGGACATCGCGCCGGGCAAGCTGGGGGTGCTGACGCGACTGAGCGGCGAAGAGCTGCCCGCCGGGCAGATCCTGGCGCCGGAGGGGTTCAAGGGCATCGTGCCGGAGGTGCTGCGGCCGGGCAAATACCGCATCAATCCGTATGCCTACAGCGTGCAGACGTTCGACGCCATCACGATCCGGCCGGGATTCGGCGGGGTGGTGACGTCGCTGACGGGGCTGGACGTGCTCAACGGCGATGTGCCGGCGGCGGACCGGAACACGTTCCTGGTGAAGGAGGGGATGAAAGGGGTGATGCCGGAGGTGCTGGATGCGGGGACGTACTATTTGAATCCGTACATGGTGACGGTGGTGGAGGTGAATTTGCAGAGCCAGCGGTTCGAGCTGAGCGGGGAAGACGCGATCAGCTTCCTGACGCTGGACGGGTTCACGGTGAACGTGGAGGGGACGATCGAGTACGCGCTGATGCGGGAGCAGGCGGCGCGGCTGACGCACCAGGTGGGGGACATGGATGACATCCTGAAGAAGATCGTGCTGCCGAAGGCGCGGGGGTTCAGCCGCATCGAGGGCAGCAAGAATCCGGCGAAGAACTACATTGCGGGCGTGACGCGGCAGAAGTTCCAGGACAACCTGGAGGAGCACCTGATTGCGCAGTGCAAGGCGTGGGGGGTGGAGATCAAGTCGGTGCTGATTCGCAACATTTCACCGCCGGACGCGATCGCCAGCATCATCCGCGATCGGGAGGTGGCGGTGCAGGATGCGGCGAAGTACGGGCAGCAGATCGAGCAGGCGAAGTCGGAGGCGGAGCTGGTGAAGCAGGAGATGCTGGCGGTGCAGAACAAGGAAAAGGTCGAGGCCGATACGCGGCGGATCCGCTCGGTGATTGCGGCCGAGCAGGAGCGCGAGGTCAAGCTGACGCGCGCGAACCGGGACCTGGAGGTGGCGAAGCTGGAGAATGCCGCGGCGAAGGCGCAGGCCGAGGCCAAGCTGTTGAAAGCCCAGGCGGAAGGCGATGTGATCCGCATGCGTTTCGAGGCGGATGCGTCGGTGATGGAAAGCCAGGTGAAGGCGTTCGGGACGGGGATGGCGCTGGCGCGCCATGTGTTCTACGGGAAGGTGGCGCCGCGGATCCAGACCATCCTGGGGGGCGACCAGTCGGGCGGTCTGGGCCGGGTGCTGGAAGGCTTCGCGCCGGTTTCCGCGAAGGGAGGTGCGCAATGAAGGGCAGTCTGAAGATGGCGGTGCTGGCGGTGGTGGTGATCGGGCTGCCGTGGCTGGTTTGGAAATGGGGGTTCTGCCGGTTTTACGTGGGGCCGAACCAGATGGCGGTGGTGACGGCCAAGATGGTCGGGGAAGAGTTGCCGCCGGGGCAGATCCTGGCGAAGAAGGGGCAGCGCGGCATTCTGGAAGACGTGCTCGGCGAAGGGCGCCATTTCCTGAATCCGTGGCTGTATGACTGGGAGATCCGCCCGGTGGTGGTGATTCCGCCGGGCAAGGTGGGCCTGGTGACTTCGAAGGTGGGCGAGGAACTGCCGGAGGGCGAATTCCTGGCCGAAAAGGGGCAGAAGGGCATCTGGCGGAATGTGCTGGGGCCGGGGAAATACCGGATGAATCCGGCGGGCTACCAGATCGATATCGTGGATGCCATCAGCATTCCCATCGGCTACGACGGGGTGGTGACGTCGCTGTCGGGCCGGCAGACGCCGCCCAGCGCCTTTGCGAAGAAGGGCGAAAAAGGCGTGCGCAGCGACGTGCT
>CAYODC010000058.1:7232-10003 GCA_964402575.1 uncultured Verrucomicrobiota bacterium | reverse complement strand
GATTATGCTGCTGGCTGAATTTGGCAAAGAGCAGATTTGGAATCAAGGCAAAGCACAAGGCTTGCCGATTATGCTGCTGGCTGAATTTGGCAAAGAGCAGATTTGGAATCAAGGCAAAGCACAAGGCTTGCCGATTATGCTGCTGGCTGAATTTGGCAAAGAGCAGATTTGGAATCAAGGCAAAGCAGGCTCATTCCAGCCCCTCCATTTCGTCGTATTTGGCAAAGAGCAGATTTGGAATCAAGGCAAAGCACCATGCGACACAACGGCACAGCAGGAGGATTTGGCAAAGAGCAGATTTGGAATCAAGGCAAAGCGGAATTTTGCAACAGAAAAGGGGTCGGTCCTATAATCTATAAGAAAAGGGGTCGGTCCTATAATCTATAATTTGTTTTGATGGGAAAAGGGGTCGGTCCTATAATCTATAATTTGTTTTGATGGTGCACCTCCTCCGGAACACCGCAGCCTTCGCCCCGTGACCCTCCTCCCCGGGTCCTATTCCCGTAGGGGTTTTGCATGCAGAACCCACGCCTTTCTCGGCATAATCGGCCTTATTTTTCTGCCCCCCTATCCCTCCGTCCATCTGTGGCGGTTCGGATGGTCGCTTGCGTTCCTTTCGCGTCACTTGCGCCCTTTGCGTTGAATGGATCGGTGGGTTTCGATGCGTTGGCCTAGACGGTTGCTCCGGAATGAAGGGGTCAGTTTCATAATTTGATAATCCAAACCCCACTTGTCATTTCCGCAATCACAAGACCTTGAAAACTTAGGAGATCGTCCATGACCATGCGCCCGAATTGAATCTTCTATTGGCCTCTCCTTCTTCTCTTCGCTTGGACCACCTGGACCACCCCCAACCTCGACGCGGAAGGCCGCGAACTGTGATTCGTCGCGGCCGAAACCCGAACCCACCGCTTCGCTGTCCCCTGAAGCCGCCCGGCGACTTTATGTCAAAACGTCAATTTCCACCGCGTTTCCGCAGCAGGTCGACGATTCCGGCATGCCCTCCGCTCTCCGCCAACTCCAGCGCTGTCTGGCCAGCGGCGTTTGTGGCACTCGCATCCACCCCGGCTTTCAGCAACACCGTCACGCACGCGGTGTATCCGTTGGCCGCGGCATGGTGCAACGGCGTCCAGCCTTCTTCGTCCCGAACATTCACCGGCGCGCCTTCCCCGATCAGCCGCCGCGCGGTCTTGGCGCATCGGTCCGCATGACGCTGGCGGAAAAGTTGCCGCTTCTCGTCTTCCCCCGGATCGCGCCGGACCACGTCGATCAGCAGCCGCGGATCCCCGCCCGCCTCCGGACGAACGGCCGCCCCCATGTGCAGCAGATAGCCCAGCTTCCACGTGGACCAACTGGCGGCGGCGCGGCGAATCGGTGTCCGCCCATCGGCCCCGGGTTCGTTCATGTCCGCGCCATGCGCCAGCAGCACCGGCACGACATTGGTGGCCCATTGATTCAGCGCCATTTCCAAAAGACTCCGGTTCTCGCCATCCACGGCGCGGGCATCCGCCCCCTCCGCCAACAGCCGCTCCGCGGCTTCGGCATCGTCGTCGCTCACCGCCCCATGCAGGGCCGCCTCCTGGACGCACCGGCGTGACAGCGGAATGCGCACATCGTTCCGCGCGTCCCAATCGTTGGTGAGACATACGACCACGGGATCCTCCAACCGCGAAGCCGAAGCGAAGCGATAGCAGCCGGCCGTCTCTCCCCCCATCCTGAACGATCCATCCGCCTCGATCCGCAATTCCGCGTGCCCGCCCGATTTGTTCGTCCCGCTCGCCTGCCGCTGGACCTGGAGGATGATGTTCCGCAACGGCTCCCCGTCTTCGTCCACGACAATGCCGCGGATGGTTCCGCTGGGTTGTGGCGCGGTCACCGTGCCCGGCGCGCCCGCGGCGCGCATCGCCTCGGCCACTTCCGGTCGGTTTTCCCAAACAGCCTCGTCCAGCGGCGTCCGGCCCCAGCGGTTGGTCTGCGCCATGTCGGCGCCGGCCTCGACCAACCTCAGCGCGATAGTCTTGTTGCCATTCTCGCAAGCCAAATGCAGCGCGGAACAATTCATGTGGTCGCGCATTTGAACGTCCGCGCCGGCTTTCAGCAGGAGCTCGACGTTGCGTGCGTTTCCACGCCCGGCGGCGACCATAAGAGGCGTCTGCCCCCAGCGGTTGGTCGCATCGACCTGCGCGCCGGCGTCCAGCAATACCCGCAAGTCGATGGACTCCGGATCGGACGCGGCGTCATGCAACGGAGTCTTGCCGCTTTCCGGGTCCCGCGTGTTCGGATCCGCCCCCTGCTTGAGCAACTGGGCGACGGAGCCGTCGCGGGCCGAACGGAAATGGAGCAGTTTCCAGGCGGGATCGCCGGCGCCAACGATTCGGAAATCCACGCTCGAAACCGTCTCGTCGCGATTCGACAGCACGACCGTTTTCCAGGTCTCGTCGTCGAAACCCAATTGAACGCGATAGGTGCCGAGCATCAGCTCTTCGATGAGATACCGGCCATCCCGGCCAGACACGCCAAAGCCGGAATCTCCCGATTCTCCGCCTTCTAGATAACAGAGCACCGATTCGCCCGCGACCGGCGCGCCGTTCTCGTCCCGCACCGTGCCGCTCAGGGCCCCCAAAGCCTTGGATTCCGCCACGGAGCCGGGTGCGCCGAGCGCGCGGAGCTGTTTCGCCACTTCTTCGCGGCCCTCCCAAACGGCGACGTCCAGCGGAGTGCGGCCGGCCCGATTGGTCGCGTCCAGCTTCGCCCCGGCCGCGATCAGCCTC
>CAYODC010000058.1:0-7222 GCA_964402575.1 uncultured Verrucomicrobiota bacterium | reverse complement strand
CGCGGCGGCGTTCGTGTGGCCCCATTGGCAGGCGACATGCATCGCCGTCGCGCCTTCCGGATCCGCCGCATCCACCTTGGCGCCGGCGTCCAAGAGTGCCTGGATGGTTTCCGGATCTCCGTGTTCCGCCGCGATCATCAGCGCGGTTTGTCCGGCGGCGTTGGTGTGGTTGGGATCGACTCCGGCTTGCAGCAGTTCCGCGACGAACGGCGTTCCCATCTGGAGATGGAATCCGTACGCCCAGTCGAGCGTCGCCGTGCGCGCACACCGAAGCACCGCGTTCGTGACGGTGGAATCCGGTTCGGCCAGCGTCGCCGTCCACAAAACCTCGGGCAACGACAAGACGCGAACGCGGTATTCGCCAGGAGCCAAATACTCAAAACGGAAACTTCCGTCCGATTCGGTAATCACCAGCGGATCCCGCAAAGTCATTTCCTTTTCGCTTCCGCATTGCAGAGGAATGCGCGGCAGGGGCTGGTCCTGCTCGTCCAGCAGGACGCCGCCGATCGTTCCGCGCGGCGGCAGCGCCAATTGGCTCGGTTGGGCACCTTGTTCCAGCAAAAAGGCGATGGCGTTGGTCTGGCCCCGTTTCGTGGCCAGATCCACGGCGGTGAGGCCCGCCGCATCGACGGCATCCAGACGGGCCCCGTTTTCCACCAGTGCCCGCATCACGTCCAGTTGGCTGGAAAATTGGACCCACCGCATCAACAAGGTTTGGCCTTGGCCATCGACGGCGTTCACGTCGGCCCCCTGCGCCACCAGCTTCGCGATACTATCCGCATCCAACTGCTGAAGCGGCGCCAGCAACTTCTGGGTGGGCACCACGCTCTTTCCGATCCGCAGCGGCGGCATTTCCGCCTCGGGCGCTTCCGGCGTCAATTGCGCGACGAAGACCGGATTCGACGCCACGCCGAGGATCGCGACGGCCAACGGACAAGGCGCCACGGAAGGAAAGAAATAGACCCCATTTTCATCGGTCTTGGCCTGGCGGTAGATTCTGCCACGGGCATCGTTCGGCCACGTCAGGCCGACCTCGAGATCCGGCACCGGCCGGTCGTTTTCATCCACGATCCGGCCGCGGACGATGCCAGGCGGCGGCGCGAGCAGGCCGTTGGTCGAGGCACCGTGGGCGAGCAGGTAGGCCGCCATTACGGGCAATCCGCGCCACAGGGCATGTTCATAGGGGGTCAGGGCGCCCGTGGAGGGAGTATCGGCCATGCCCCGCAGGTATCGCTTGCGGTTGGCGCCGCCCGGCATCACGTCGACTTCCGCGCCGCCCTCGACCAAGGCCTGCACCACGCCCAGGCCGGATTTCGCCGCGGCCTGAACCAACAAGGATGCCGGCCAGTCTTCCTGATTGGGATCGGCACCGGCTGCGATCCACTTCCGAACCTCGTCGGCCCGATCTTCCCGAACCGCCCGATGCAGCCGATTATTCAGATCCGCCTGGCGCGCCGTCGGCACCCGGAGATTGTCCAAGACCATCTGGTTTTCATTGAGCTCGACCGCGAGCGGCGCCACTCCCTCGCCCATGCCGTGGAGTTCATAGGCTCCCGCCGGCAGCCCGGAAAACTCGAAATCCAGGCCGGGATCCGCCGGCGGCACATAGGTGGAGGATTCCGTCGAGCGGAAATATGTTTCGCCGCTCAGCGTGATCGTCGCCTGCGCGAGTCGCTGCCCCTCTTCGTCCACCGCGATACCCCGAATGACGCCGGAGCCCTCTTCCGCGGCCCGCGCCGGCCGCTCCAGCGCAAACACGGCCAATCCCAGGATGAAAATCGGCGAAAAACGGCTCATAAACGACCTTTCGGAAGGCTAGAATGCCCGAGAATAGACCGTTTCCGGGATTCGGGCCAATATTTTCTAATAAACCGGCCAGCCATCCGTTAACATGGCGAGGTCCGACATGCATCGCCCGAATTCCAGATGAACGCCAACCCGTAAAATCCGATGAAAACCGACCCCTCCCCATGGATTGAAGCCGTAGTGGCGCGCTACGAGCGCCCCCTGTGCCAGTACGCTTTCCGCCTGACCGGCAACTTCGAAACCGCCCGCGACGCCGTGCAGGACACCTTCCTCAAGCTCTGCCGCGAAGGGGTCCTCTCCGATGACCACATCGCCCCCTGGCTCTTCCGCGTCTGCCGCAACCGCTGCATCGACATCCTCCGAAAGGAAAATCCCATGCAAGCCCTCACCGACGAACACGCCGCCGTCCTCCCCGCCCCCGGCAAATCCCCGGCCGAGGAGGCCGGCCTGCGCGAAAGCGTCTCCCTCCTCCTCCGGAAGCTCGCGGAACTGCCCGCCCGCCAGGCCGAAGTCATCCGCCTGAAGTTTCAGCACCACATGAGCTACCGCGAGATCGCCGCCGTCACCGCCCTCAGCGAATCCAACGTCGGTGTTCTCATCCACACCGGGATCCAAACCCTCCGCCAGCAAGCCGCCCAGTTCTAAGGAGTCATCCCATGAATCCCATCAATGAAGTCCAACTGACCGCCTACGCCCTCGGCGAAGGCTTCCCCGAAGAACGCCGGCAGATCGAAGAACAGCTCCGCGACCATCCCGAACAACAGGCCGAGATCGACGCCATCCGCGCCCTCGCCGCAAACCTGGAAGCCGAACTCGCCCGCGAGCCCGATATCGCCCTCACGCCCGCCCAGCGCCAGGCCATCCTCGACGCACCCGCCAAAACGGCCGGCCGCCTCGCCCGCTTCCCCCTGCGGAAAATCACTGGTTTCGCCGCCGTCGCCGCCGTTGTCACCCTCGTCTTCGGCGGCGCCTTCTGGTCTGCCTCCCGCTCCCTGCACAAAACCCTCCTCGCCCAGATCGACGAAAAAGGCGAAATGGCCGTCGGCATGGACCACCTCGATCTGGAACAGGCCATGCTCGACAAACTGCTGGACGACATCCAGCCCCCCGAAGAGCTGGCTGAATACATCGAGGCAACTCCAGCGCCGGCCGAGGCCCCCCTGCCGCCCGTTCAGGAGTTTGCCGCAGCACCCGCTGCTAACCAGATAGTCCATTTGGAAATGGCCGCGTCAACCGTCCCCTCGCTGGTTGTTCGAAAGGCGATCATGGCCGAATCCTCGCCGACATGGCTTTCCTCCACCGCCTATGAATCCCGGCCCAATGGGTACTATGCCAATACCGCTAACCGCCCCGCCCAGGCTTCGAAAAATGCCATCCGGGTAATGGTGGACGGTTGCACCATACCCTCTCCCTTCGATGAGAAGGTGTCGCCTGAAACCGCCGAATCCTATGCCCCGTTCGCGGCCAACCCGTTCCGGTCTGTCCTCGATGAACCGCTCTCCACCTTCTCCATCGACGTGGACACGGCGGCCTATGCCAACGTCCGCCGCTTTCTGAAAGCCGGCCAACTCCCGCCCGCCGACGCCGTCCGCATCGAGTCCGCCGCCTGCCCCTGGGCCCCCGCCCATGCCCTCGTCAAGATCGCCCTGAAGGGCCGCGAGCTCGCCGCCGAATCGCGCCCGCCGTGCAACCTCGTCTTCCTGATCGATGTCTCCGGCTCGATGAATCATCCCAACAAGCTGCCGCTGGTGAAGAAATCGCTCCAGCTCCTCGCCCGCCAACTCACGGACAACGACCGCGTCTCCATCGTCGTCTATGCCAGCTCCTCCGGCCTCGTCCTGCCCCCTACCCCCGCCAGCGACCTGGCGGCCATCGATGCCGCCCTCGAGCGCCTCCAGGCAGGCGGCAGCACCGCCGGCGGCGCCGGCATCCGCCTCGCCTATGACGAAGCCAAGAAATCCTTCCTCCCCGGCGGCAACAACCGCGTCATTCTTTGCACCGACGGTGATTTCAATGTGGGGATCACGGATTCGGCGGAACTGGCGGCCTTCATCGCCGACCGTGCCCGGCAGGGCATCTTCCTCACCATCCTCGGCTTCGGCATGGGCAACTATAAGGACGACCGCCTCGAAACCCTCTCCAACCAGGGCAACGGCAACTACGCCTACATCGACTCCTTCTCCGAAGCCCGCAAAAGCCTCGTCGAACAGGCCGCCGGCACCCTCTTCGCCATCGCCAAGGACGTCAAGCTCCAGATCGAATTCAGTCCCGCCCACTTCACCTCCTACCGCCTCGTCGGTTACGAAAACCGCCTCCTCGCCAAGGAGGATTTCAACGACGACCGCAAGGATGCCGGCGAACTCGGCGCCGGCCACGTCGTCACCGCCTTCTACGAGCTGGTGCCCGTCGGCGTCGAATCCACCCCCGGCGTCGATCCCCTCAAGTACCAGGCAACGCCGGACCACCCCGCCCCCCCTGCCGTGCCCGCCGATGCCAGCCCCGAATGGCTGACCGTCAAGCTCCGCTACAAACGCCCCGACCAGGACACCAGCTCCAAGATCGAAGTGCCCTACACCGGCTCCCTCCGCCCCTTCAATGACGCCTCCGCCGACTTCCGCTTTGCCGCCGGCGTCGCCGCCGCCGGCTACCTCCTGCGCCACGATCCTGGCGTGAATTCCATCGGATTCCCGCAAGTCATCGACTGGACCGCCGCCGCCACCGACCCCGACCCGGACGGCTACCGCCGCGAATTCATCGACCTGATGAAAAACGCCGCCGTCCTCGCCCCCCAGGCGCCCTGAATCCGCGGAGGGATCCCCGGCGCCGTCTTCGCGCCAATTCTGCTTCCGTTCCGTCCCAAACCATATTATGGTCCCAACTATCGGGGTCAGCCCTTGAATGATGAATCTTGAAACACCCTTCCGAATCTTTCGCCGCCCATGATGAATCCCATGTCTGTCATGTTGTTGAAAGATCGCGACGTGTTCTGGCAGCGGATCCAGCGCCAGGATTTCCGGTGGCGTGATCTTCTCGGGCTGGCGGCGTTCGTCTGCCTCGCCTGCGCCCTCTACGGTTTCGTCCTCGCCGGCTGGCGCTCCCCCCGCCTTTCCGTCTATGTGGCCATCAAACTCCCCATCCTTTTTCTGGGCACCGCTTCGCTCGTGGCCCTCTTCAATGGAACCACCGCTGCCCTTCTCGGTTCCGGCCTCTCCTTCAAATCCACCGTCTTCGCCGTTTTCGCCGCCATGGCCATCGGCGGCTGGATTCTCCTCGCGCTCGTTCCCGTCGCCCTCTTCTTTCTCCTGGTCGCCGTCCCCCCCGACGGCACGAACGCGGAACTCCAGTTCGCTCACAACGGTCTTCTGGTCACCCATATCGTCCTCCTCGCCACCGCCGGCGTCCTCGGCAACGCCTCCCTCCTCCAAGGCCTCCGCCGCATCACGCGACCCCGCTGCCCTGTCCTGCCTCTCTTCGGCCTCTGGCTCGCCGCCTTTGCTTTTGTCGGATGCCAGCTCTCCTGGATCCTCCGCCCCTTTGTCGGCAGCCCCTTCTTTCCTGTCGAATTCCTCCGCCCCGACGCCCTCGACCGCAATTTCTACGAGTTCGTATTCACCGAAGTGCTCCCGTTCCTGCTGGCGGGAGGAAGATAGGAGATTCCCATGAACGACGACCGCGACACCCCCTCCCTCCCGCCGCCCCTCCCCACTGGTGCCGCCGCTGCACCCCCGCGCGGACTCCTCGACACCCTCCTGAAGAACCCGCGGCAAATCGCCGAAACCCTCGCCCGCGGCGAAGCGCTGGCGCCCGGCGCCATCAAGCTGCTGGCGGGCGGCCTCGCCTGCCATGCCATCTTCGGCTTCGCCGTCGGCCTGTTCTGCGGCGGAAGCATCGCCGCCATGGATGCCGTGAAATTCCCGCTGATCGCCCTCTTCTCCCTCCTGCTGTGCCTCCCCAGCCTCTACGTCTTCTCCTGCGTGGCCGGCTCTCCGCTATCCCTCTCCCAGGCCGCCTTCCTCGGCTGCGCCTGCCTCGCCATGACCGGCTTCATCCTGGTCGGCCTCGCTCCCGTCGCCTGGCTCTTTGCCGTCTCCACTGCCAGCGCCGCCTTCATGACCATGCTGGTCTTTCTGCTCTGGCTGGCGGCCATCGGGTTCACCGCCCGCTTCCTCGACCAGCTCCGGTCCGTTGCCCGCTTCCAACGCCAGGCGGGCATGAAGCTCTGGCTCTTCATCCTCGTGCTCGTCTCCCTCCAGATGACTACCACCCTGCGCCCCATGCTTTCCCCGTCCGCGGACGGATGGCGGACCCATCAAAAACAGTTTTTCCTTGCCCACTTCGTCGACACCCTCGACGGAAAATAGCCCCTTCCCCTTGACCGCAGCATGCGATCCGGCCGTTCATCCGACCTCCTCCGCAAGGTGCGGGTGCTCGTGAACCCAAAGTCGGGCCTCGGTGCGTCAGTCGATTCTTTTTGGGACCTCGTCGAGAAACACTGGGGCGGCCGCAATGTCGAGGTCACCTACCAGTTCAGCAACGACGTGGAAGACGGCCGCCGCAAGACCGAACACGCCGTGCGGGACGGCATCGACACGCTTCTCGTCGCCGGCGGCGACGGCATGGTCAACTCCATCGGCGGCATGCTGGTCGGCACTCCCGTCGCCCTCGGCGTCATCCCCACCGGCAGCGGCAACGGCTTCGCCCGCCATTTCGGCATCCCGCTGGATCTCGCCGCCGCGGTGGAATCCCTCTCCCGCGCGCAGCGCCGCCCCATCGACGTCGGCACCGCCAATGGTCGCCCCTTCTTCGTCACCTGCAGCATGGCGTGGGACGCCGCCATCGCCCGGCGCTTTGAAGCCTTCCCCTTCCGTGGCATCGCCCCCTACGTCTTCGCCGCCGCCGCCGAATTGATCACCTACCAGGACCAGCCCATCCACGCCACCCTCGATGGCGGCCCCGCCCAGCTCTTTCCCAACCCCATCCTCTTCACCGTCGCCAACCTCACCCAGTACGGCGGCGGCGCCCAGATCGCCCCCAAGGCCCGCCCCGACGACGGCTTCATGGAAATGGTTGTGGTCCTGCGCCGCGATCTTCCCCTGATGCTCGCCAACATCGCCCGCCTCTTCAACGGCACCCTCGACCAGCTCCCCCAGGTCCTCACCCGCCGGTTCCGCTCCCTCGACATCCACCGCCCCAGCGCCACCCCCATCCAGCTCGATGGCGAACTCGTCCAGGCCGGCCGCGACATCGAAATCCGCCTGCTCCCCAAAGCCCTCTCCGTCCTCGTCCCCCGCCCCCCGGCCTGAGCCTCTCCTTCCCCCCCCTCTCCATATCCCGGGTCGGCGCTTGCGCATCTTTGGCGTTCCTTGCGACTCTTGCGTTACATGGATCGAAGGTTTTCAATGCGTTGGCCCCGCCC
>CAYODC010000057.1:9061-10182 GCA_964402575.1 uncultured Verrucomicrobiota bacterium | reverse complement strand
AGCGCTGGCCGGCCTCGCGCGAGGGCATGGCGGAGTGGATGCCGAAGACGCGGGCTTCGTAGGAGGCGGTGGAGACGACCCCGCGCTGGTGGGGAGGGGCGCCGACGACGACGGGTTTGCCGCGGTATTCGGGATGGTCGCGCTGTTCGACGGCCGCGTAGAAGGCGTCCATGTCCACATGGAGGAAGACGCGCGGCCGGGGCGGGGCACCGGGGCTGGGCGCGTCGGGGGTCACCAGAGGACCACCTCGTTGGCTTCGGTGCGGTCGGGAATGGACTGGCGGGGAAGGCGCACGCGCGGGGTCAGGGCATCCCGGGCGGGGGGGGGTGATTCCGCGGCGGGTTCGGAAGGGGGGGCGGGCGCGGAGGGGGAAGGATCCGCGGGGAGGGGATCGGGGGGAAGGGGGGCGGCGGCAGCGGGGGAATCCGCCGGAGAGGATCCGGTCAGGTCGATGGCGCGCCAAGCGGTCCAGTCGATGGGGAGGTCGCCCTTGGAGAGGCGGGCGCCGGCGAGGATCCGGTCGGGATGGCCCAGCAGGTCGAGGGGCACCCGCAGGGCGAGGGCATCGGGCTCGCTGACGAGGAGTTCGACGGACTCCGAGGGCAGGGGCGAATCGAGGTCATGGACGGAAACGATTTTTGTCGGAGACAACTGGATGACGATCTTGGGCATTTCGCCGAAGGGGATTCCGGCGTGGTAGCCGAAGAGGGACACGGTCAGGGTGGCGGAGTGGGAAACGGGATTTTGGAAGTGGAAGGCGAAGGTCAAGTGGGTGCCATCGCCCACAACGGTGCGGCGGACGAAATCGTTGTCATGGGGGGCAAGGCTTTGGTTTTCGGCGCCGCGCTGGTCGGCGAGGGCGTTCCATTGGGGATCCTGGCGGGACTGTTCCGGGGTCCATTCCTCGTCGGGGCGGAATTGGGAGAAATCGTCTTCGGGGATTTCGAAGGACCCGGAGGCGCCGGTCAGGGCGATGTCGGGGAAGTCGCCGAACAGCTCGGTTTTACGGACGAAGGAATCGAGGTAGCCGGAGGCGTAGAGGTATTGGGAGTGGTGGCGGCGGATGGCGGCGAGCTTGTTGGACGCCTGGAAGGGGGCGAGGGCGTAGTCGGTCCACGGGA
>CAYODC010000057.1:6238-9040 GCA_964402575.1 uncultured Verrucomicrobiota bacterium | reverse complement strand
GGCGGGGTTCGGGCCACTGGGTGAAGTGGACGGGATAGGGCAGGAGGACCGGAGCGATGCCGTCGGGTTGGAGGTTCCAGAGGGCGACGCGGGTGAAGAGATAGAGTGCGCGGTGGTCCACGTTGTGGTCGGCGGGATGGGAGAGGACGACGTGGGTGGGGCGGAAATCGCGGATGACCTCTTCGAGATCGTCCAGGATGTCCTCGCCGGCATAGGCGGAGCCGGGGGTGAGGGCGCGCGCGTAGGGGACGGCGGTGACGCGGGTGAGCATGGAGCGGAAGGGTGGCACGGTGCGCCAGTGGTGGTTCCAGATTTCGAGGGTGCCGTAGTCGGGGTAGCCGAGGAAGACGAGGTCGTTGGTGGACAGGCCGAGCTGGGCGGCGGCGGCGATGGCTTCGTCCTGGCGGTGTTCGCCCATGGCCCGGACCGCGCCGGGCATCAACACGGGATGCTTGCGGGTGAAGAGGAAGGCGATTTCATTGTTGTCGCCCATGGTGAAGAAGCCGACGCGCACCGGCAGGTCGAGCGCGAGGGCCTCCTGGATGAGGCCGCCTGCGGCGATGGATTCGTCGTCGGGGTGGGGGGCCAGGACCAGGATTCGTTCTTCGCCGCCGAGCCGGAGCGGCTGCGGTTGGGCGGCGGGGGCCCGGGGGAGCGGGACGGTGGCCAGCAGGAGAGCCGCGAGGGCGGGGGTGAATCGACGGAGGGAGGGAGTCATGGTCAGGAGCCTCCGGGTTTGTTAATAAAAGCAAAATAGACCGCGCCGAGGAGGAGGAGGAACGAGACGCCGTGGTTCCAGCGCAGTTTTTCGCCGAGGACGGCGAGGGCGAAGAGGGAGAAGACGACGAGGGAGATGACCTCCTGGAGGATCTTGAGCTGGGTGGCGGAGTAGGAGGCGTAGCCGATGCGGTTGGCCGGCACCTGGAAGCAGTATTCGAAGAAGGCGATGCCCCAGCTGATGAGGATGACCGTGAACAGGGGCCATTTTGAACCGTGGAGGAACTTGAGGTGTCCGTACCACGCGAAGGTCATGAACAAATTGGAAATAGCCAGCAGGAAGACGGTTTTCATAGGTGGGATGGAAGCGTCATCCTAGGGGAAGCCCACCCGGGTGCAAAGGCAAAAGAGTGGCCAGCCGGCGGCCAGCGGGCGGTGCCGAGGAGGTCGGGGCAGGGAACGGGAAAACGGGAGAAGAAAAAAACCTGTTGCGCCGGCGGGGGCGGTAGGCTAATGTTCGCGGACTTTTGCATGGCCGAGAAGCCGCCGACCCCATCGTCTAGAGGTCTAGGACACCAGGTTTTCATCCTGGTAACACGGGTTCGATTCCCGTTGGGGTCGCCACTTGGAGCCATGGGAGAGCGTGAAGGAGATTCATCATGTCCCGCAATGCACGAAACAACGATACGACCCGCCCCCGCAAGAGTGGTGCGGCCAAGAACCGTCGTCTGCTGGAGCACCGCCGCCGTTTGGTCGCCCTGGGTGTGGACGAGAAGAAGGTCCTGCAGATGGACCACGAGCGCATCCGCCTGTTGATGGCCAAGCCGCAACTGATCAAAGACTACGTGAAGTAGTCGGTTTCCGGCCCGAAGGGTCAAGCCGTCCGGTCCTGCCAGGTCCGGGCGGCTTGTTGCGTTCCCGGACCGGAGTGGCGGCGGAGGAAGGTGAGGGCGGCGGGGTCGCCTGAAGCAGCCACTGGCGGGGAGTGATGCCCAGCGCGCCGGTGAACACGCGGTAGAACTGGGCATAGCTGCCGAAGCCGGCGTCAAGGGCGTGCGGAAGCAGGCGGATTTCGGGATGGGCCTGGAAGCGCCGGAAGAAATCCCGCAGGCGGAGCCGGTTGCGGTAGGCCGGCAGGCTCAGGCCGGTTTGCTTGCGGAACAGCGTGCTGAGGTAATACGGGGAAAGGTTGACGTGGCGGGCCAGTTGGGCTTCGGTCAGGTCCTGGGCCGGGTCGGCCAGCAGGGCCATGACGGTTTCGAGTTTGGGATGGAAGGCCGTGCAGTCGGGAACGGGTTCGGCGGCGAGGTATTCCTCCCAAAGCGCAAAAAGGGCAAAGTCGAGGCCGCGGTTGAAGGCATCCGGGCGGGCGAGGGCGGCCACGGAGGCGAGCAGGCCGTCGAGGCGCTGGAGGGCCGGCGCGGCCAGGCGCCGGCAGAAGGGGTGGGCGGGATCGGCGGGGGCGGGGGTGTCGCGCCGGCGGGCCCGGCGGAGGCGTTCGAGACCTTGGGATTGCCATTCGACGATCCACAAGCGCATGTCGGAGGACCAGTGGGAGGGGACGTGGCGCTGTCCGGGCCACAACCAGACGAGATGGCCGGGCAGGAGAGGGTAGCGGCGATTGTCAAGCAGCACGTGTCCCGAGCCGCGCAGAACGAGGTTGATTTCCAGCGTGTCGTGGGAATGCCAATCGCGCAGGTACCAGCGCTTGTCGGCCAGCGCCACGACGACTCCCTCGCATCCGGGCCGGCGCAGGAAAGGAGAGGGGAACTCATTCATGACAAAAAATGATAACAGATGAACGTGAGACTGAAAAGACGAATCCGGTGAAAAAGCGCAGGGTATGCGGCGTGAAAGGGAGGATGGTCTTCGGCTTTCACATCGGGAGCGGTGAGCATGTCCATGTCCGTCGAGACTTCGTGGGTGATCGGAAACGTGCGGGTGCAGCCGTTGGGGCGGCAT
Source organism: uncultured Verrucomicrobiota bacterium (assembly GCA_964402575.1). Classification (GTDB taxonomy): domain Bacteria; phylum Verrucomicrobiota; class Kiritimatiellia; order CAIQIC01; family Lenti-01; genus Lenti-01. The sequence goes on along the minus strand of CAYODC010000057.1, from coordinate 6,361 downwards.
TTGGTCCGGATCGAGCAGCGGGGGGCCAAGGGATTCGAGGACCGGGAGACGTTCACGGTGTGCGGCCGGGGAAAATTCTCCCCGGCGAAGGCGGTCCTGGAAAGCGCGGGAACGGGCGCATGC
>CAYODC010000057.1:397-6228 GCA_964402575.1 uncultured Verrucomicrobiota bacterium | reverse complement strand
ACGGATGGATACCGGGTGGTGGTGCCGGAGGGGGGGGCGGGGCTGGAGGGCGTCCGGGTCGAGTCGGCGAACGGTGGACTTCTGTGCGAGTTGTCGGCGGCGATGCTGGGGAAGAAGTTCCTTCCGGGGCCCTCGGCGCTGCCGTCCGTATGGGTGCTGGGAGACTCGCCGCGGGTGGTGCCGGCGGCGCGGGGAGCGCTGCCGCCGCCGAAGGGGCAGGAGGATCCGGAATCCGGCTGGGATGTGGTGAATGATGCTCCGGACGCCTATGTGTTTTTCCCGTCTGCCTCGGGCTACGCGGAGTTCCGTGCCGATTTCCTGCGGCTGACGGGCGGGATTCCGTTGGTGCCGCTTTATGCGTTGGGACTGTGGTACAGCCGGTATTATCCGTACGACGAGGACGGGGCCCTCCGGGTGATGGACCGCTTCCGGAGCGCGGGCATTCCGCTGGACGTCTTCGTGGCGGACACGGACTGGCGCGTGGGAGCCTCGTGCGGCTACGAGATCAACACGAAGCTGTTTCCCGACATGGGGCGTTTCATCCGCCGGGCGCACGATCGTCAGGTGCGGATCATGTTGAATGACCATCCGGAGCCCAAGGGGAAGCGCGCGCTCGATCCCGAGGAACTGCGCTTCCGCCAGCAGGGGTTGACCTCGTTGCTGGCGCTGGGGGCGGACGTGTGGTGGTTCGACCGCAATTGGCACACCCATCTGCAGGCGCCGGCGCCGGGGCTGGAGAAGGAAGTGTGGGGCATGAGGCTCTACCACGACATCGTCCGGGATTTCCGTCCCGACCGCAGACCCCTGATCATGTCCAACGTGGACGGGATCAACAACGGGCGGATGGACACGCCTTCGCATCCGGCGGCGCACCGTTTTCCGGTGTGGTGGACGGGCGACACCTGCGCGGAGTGGTGCTATCTGCAGTGGGGGGTCCGCAACGGGGTGGACAGCGGCATCGTGTCGCTGCTGCCGTATGTTCACGAGGACCTGGGGGGGCACCACGGCCAGACGGAGCCGGAGCTGTACGTGCGTTTTCTGCAGTTCGGGGCCCTGTCGCCGGTGGCGCGCCTGCATTGCACGACGAAAGTCCACCGTTATCCCTGGGAATACGGGCCGGAGGTGGAACGGATCGTCGGCGAATTCTTCCGGCTGCGCTACCGGTTGTTGCCGATGCTGTACGCGGCGGCCTTCGAAGCCTCGCGGAGCGGAACGCCGCTGATGCGGCGGTGCGATCTCGAATGGCCGGAACACCCGGAGGCGACGGATTCGACACAGTATCTGCTGGGCGACGATTTGCTGGTGGCGCCGATCGTGGAGCCGGCGCGCGGCGGCATCGCGTCCCGGGCTGTCTGGATTCCGCCGGGGCAGTGGCAGGATTTGTGGAGTGGGCAGATGCATTGCGGACCCATCACGATCGGCGTGAAATGCCCGCTGGAAGAAATCCCGCTTTTTGTCCGCCGGGGTGGGCTGGTCATGACGGCGCCCCAGCGGATGTCCAGCGGGGAGGCGTTCTGGCCGGAACTGGTGGTGGATGCCTATGCGCCGATGCGGGATGGCCGCCAGACCCGACTTCTGTACGAAGACGATGGATGGTCCACCGCTTGCGGACGAGGAGGGGCGGCGTGCACGGATTTTTCGCTGGGCCGGAGTGGAACACGCATGGATGTGGCGATGAAGCCCGTTCCGATGCGGGAAAGAGTGGGCGTGAAGCGCCGGGTCCTGACTTTGCGGATTCAGCTGCCGCCGGGGGCGGAAGCGGAGCGGGTGACGTGCGATGGTCGCCGCCTGGAATCAGGGGAATATGCGTGGATCTTGCCTTGTCCGGGCCATGCGGACGGGATATTGACCGGACCCGAGTCCGCCCCGCCAGTTCTTGCCGGGCCTGTGCTGGAATGGCGCGGCGAGGTGGAGGCCGTGCAAGCCTTACACCTGGTTGTTGATTTGCATGAAGGAGGAACGGGGGAGAGCAGCGGGTGAGAGGATGGGGGGGCTACTCGTGAGCGCGGATGCGGAAATGGCGCATGGGGACGGCTTCGAAATCGTGATTGGTCCAACTGGTCCCGGCGATGGGCCACTGGGAGGTGGGGGGGCAGGGCTGCCAGGCATGGGTTTTCAGATCATCGCAGTATTCGACGGTGAAGGCGGAGAGGGATTCGGGGTTGGAGCCCCAGGTGCCGGCCCAGGAAAGCACCTGGGTGTCGATGCGGTGGACTTCCTGGGTGACGACTTCCTGCCATTCGTTGGTGAAAACAAGAGTGGAGGTGCCGAAGACAGGAATCACGCCGGTGATGCGGCCCTGTCGGCGCAGGAGATAGGCACGTTGCTGGCCCTGAAACAGGCCGGTGCCGACGATTTCATTGTGTTCATTGATGCCGGAGGCGTCGGTGAGGACCCATCCGGAGTTGGAGGAGATGAGGGAGTTGAGATTGAGCATCGTTCCGTTGCGCCAAAGGAAGGCCTGGTTGGTGCCCGAACTGGTGGTGGAGAAGCCGACGACCCAGCCTTGGTCATTGATGGCGGTGGCCTCGGAATTATCCGTGACGCGATCCAGCGTGCCGAGATCCTGCATCAACGCATTCGTAGGATTGATGTGGTCGGGATGCGAGTCTGCCTCCGGGATTTTCCACACGCCCGAGGAGGGGGTGATGAGGAAGGCGTGGTGGGGATACCAGCTATTGGTGATGCCCGTTAACCCCACCACCTGGCCAAGGTCGTTGATGGCATTGGCCTGACTGCGCATGCCGATGGAATAGGCGACGCCGAGAGATCCGAGCGCCTGCATCTCGGCACTTTGATGAATGCCATCGTTATTCTCATCGCGCCAGACATAGCCCCACCAGCGTTCATAACCGGCGCCGAAGAGAAGATAGGTGATGCCGCAGGTGCGGCCCTCTGAATTGATGCCGAAACATTCGCTGTTGCCATACTGATTCATCTGCCATGGATAAACATGAACGAATTGGTTACTGCGAAAAACAAAGCCGTGGTTATAGGATTTGTACGAAGCGCCGGCAATATCCCCCGCGTCGTTGATTCCGGTCCCCAAACTGACCAGGCCGTCGTCCATGGTGCCGATCGAGGCCATGGTGCCTTCGGAAAATCGAAAGGCATGGTAAGCCGAGGCCGAGACGTTGGCTCGGCCGGTGATTTCGCCATGGTTGTTGATGGCGTAGGCCATGCTGTTGGATCCGCCGGGGAGGAAGCCGAGGCCGGTCATGGATCCGTTTTGCCAGAGGAACGCCTCGGTGCGGCCGGCGGCATCCTGGGACCAGCCGACGACCTGGCTGTGTTCGTTGATGGCGCGGGCGACGCTCGAGGTGCCGCCGAGGGTGCCGAGGTCGACGATGTCGTAATATCCCAGGCTGGGCGGGTTGGAGGGGGGCAGGAGCACGGTTTCGGCCGAAGCGGCATGTTCGACGGGGGTGCCGATGACGGAATAGGCGAAAACAGTGGCGGTATTGATGGCGGAGGCGAGCAGGGTGGATTCGAAGTAGAGGCTGGAGGTTTCGCCGGCCGGGAGGGAGCCGAGGCTGGCGCCCGGGAAGCCGGGCAATCCCGGATCATCCAGGAAGACATTGGACAACGTGGTATCGCCGGAGTTGGTGACGAGGAAGCAGAAGGTGACGGGGGCGTTGCTGGTGCCGGTGGCCTGCGCCGAGCCGGGGCAGGAGGCGCCGCCGTCGTGGCCGAGGTAGACGGACTTGTGCAACAGGATGGCGGGGGCGATTTGTTCCACGATGGCGGAGTCCTGGTCGCCGACCGGATCGCCGTTGGGGTCGGATCCCTCCACGGTGGCGGCATGGGTCAGGCTGCCGGTGACGGTGGCGGCCATGGAGGTGGTGAAGCTGGCGCCGGCTTCCAGGGTGCCGACCAGGATGGGCGCAAGGCCTAGGGAAGGGGCCTGGAGGGTGACGGCATTCACGTTGGTGTTGCCGTTGTTTTCGACAACCAGGCAGAACGTCACGGGAGTGCCGTTGGTGGCCTGGAGGAACCCGGAGCCCGGACAAGAGGCGCCGCCGTCCTGTCCGGAATAGACGGTCAACTGAATGTCGATGCGGGGGATGATCTCCACGACTTCGGCGGTGTCTTGGTCCGTGACGGGAGAGCCGTCGGGGCCGTAGCCTGTCACGGCGGCCGTGTTGCGCAAATCGCCGCCGATAATGGTTTCGACGTGGGCGGTGCGGGTTTCCCCGCCGGCGAGGATTCCGAGGTCGATGGGGGGGATGCCGAGGGAGAGATCCAGGATGGAGGTGTTGGTGACGGGAACGGATCCGGGATTGGTCACGCGGAACACGTAGGTGACGGGGGCGCCATTGGTGCCCTGAACGGACTCGGAGCCGGGGGCGGAGGCGCCGCCGTCGTGGCCGAGGTATACGGTTTTCTGGAGGGCGATGGCGGCCGGGGAGGGGCAATCGATCTGCTGGCCGACATTGAGGGCGCCGCGGGAATGGGGCTGGGGCGAGTTCCAGACGAACGCGGCATAGACGGTGCCGGTGCCGGAGAGCTGGAGGGAACTGCCGGCGGGGGTCGTGGCGGATTCCTGCACGCCAATGTCGAGGGAGGCCATGCCGGCGGCGGGGCCGTTGGAGGCGGTCAGCGAGCCTTCATAGCTGAGGAACTGGAGGACGTTGGATCCCTTGACCAGGGCGATGCCGTCGGTGTCGTTCTGGACGCCGACGATGCCAAACCATGCAGCGCCGAACCCGCATTGTTCGTCATCGAGGGTTCCCGACAGGCTGTTGCTGCTGTAGATGCCGCCATCGTTGCCGTTGTAGAGGAGCAGGGAATAGTCCGAGAGGACCGAGCCGGCGGTGCCGGCGATTTCCACGCCTTCGTCGGAGTCGTCGCTGACATTGTCGTAGTGGATTTCATTGATCCAGACGTCCTCGTTCCCGGAAGGATTGACGACGAGAATCGCGACGATGTTGGTGGCAGTTCCATCCGGGTCCTGGGCCAGGAACGAGACGGGGAAGGATTGCCCGGCCTGGTCCGCCGCGGCGGTGAACGTGAAGGTGCCGACGCCGCCGGTGGAAGAAAGGGACGATCCGGGGGGATGGTCGACGACGGAAAGGGTGATGGCATCGCGGTCGGCCGGGTCGTAGGCGCGCACGGGGAACAGGAGTTCCTGGCCGACGAAAGCGGTTTGGCCGGGAAGACCGACAAAGACGGGGGGGTGGTTGGAGAGGAAGGCCGAGCCATGAAGCCGGAATCCGGGGGAGAGTCGCGCGCCGTTGGTCGTGGCGAGGAAATGGTTGGTGAAGGCACCGGTGCCGTCGGGATCCCGGGCGAGGGAGATCGCGTCATGCGAAGCCGTCAACTGGTAACTGACCTGAAGCACCAGGGAGGTGAGCGGGGAGAAGAGGGAAAGGGTTTCCGCGTCGTTGTTGAGGCTGAGGCCGCCGCCGGAAGCGGTTTGGGCGGGAGGGTTGGAAAACTCCAAGAGGCTGCCGCCCCCAAAGACGACGATGGATCCGCCGGGGGGGAGGAGGACGGGACTGAAGACATGGCGCCGGAGGTTGGTGTTGGCGTCCGCAAGCCAGAGGCCGGACAGGTCGAGGAGGTTGGTGGAGGTGTTGAGGAATTCGATGAATTCATCGTCGAAGACATTATGGATTCCATCCTGGTTGCTGTCCAACTGCACGCCGGCCGCGTTGCGGGGATTGGCGAGGATTTCATTGATGACGAGTCCGTCGTATTGGCCGGAGGCGAGGGCGCAGGCCATCCAGAAGGTCGCCAAAGTGGTCCATACGATCCGGTGGAGCGAAGTTAAACGCACTTCTATGCTTCCGAGATGTGGAGGGTTGGCTGTCACGGGGAAAGGATCCCGA
>CAYODC010000057.1:0-387 GCA_964402575.1 uncultured Verrucomicrobiota bacterium | reverse complement strand
GGGGGGGGGGGGGGGGCGAGGTTGGTGAAGGCGGAGAAGCCGTAGACGGGATTGGTGGAGGTCAGGATGGAATAGGTGGCGTCGAGGTTGGTGTAGGCATGCCAGACGACTCGCCAGGCGGTGTCGGGGGGCGTGGGGCGGTGGAGATTCACGACGAGAGGCGCTTCGGACGGATCGATCGGGCTGCTGCCCAGATCCTCCTCCTGCCAGGTGAGCAGTCCGTCGGCGTCCTGGTCGAGGCTGGCTTCGGCCATCCAGTTGCGGCTGGTCAGGCCATAGCCGGCCAGCCAATCGAGGGCGACGGAGCCCTCCGCGAGGAGCGGGGCGAAGACGGCGTGGACATCGAGATTGCCAGCGAGGGAAGTCCAGGCGAGGGTTCGGGTGGAC
>CAYODC010000056.1:0-10279 GCA_964402575.1 uncultured Verrucomicrobiota bacterium | reverse complement strand
GGCAGGAAGCCCATGTCGAACATGCGGTCGGCCTCGTCGAGCACGAGGCATTCGACGTGGTTCAGATTGAATTTGCCCTGGCCGAGAAGGTCCAGGAGGCGGCCGGGGCAGGCGATGGCGATTTCGGCTCCCTGGCGGACGCCGTTGATTTGGGGCTGCATGCCGACGCCGCCATAGATGGTGACATGGCGCAGGCCGGTGCCGGCGCCCAGCTTGAGCAGGACATCCTTGGTTTGTTCGGCCAATTCGCGGGTGGGGCCGACGATGAGGGCGCGCAGTTGGCGCCGCGGTCCTGACAGCAGGCGGTGGAGGAGGGGGAGGACGAAGGCCGCGGTCTTGCCGGTGCCGGTTTGGGCGAGGCCCACGACATCGCGTCCGCCGAGAACGGCGGGAATGGCCTTCTTTTGGATGGGGGTGGTCAGCGTGTAGCCTTGGGCCGCGATGTTCTGCAGAAGCCGGGCGTCAAGGCCCAGGGTATGAAAGCTCATGAAATGGGATCTCCGGTGGCGAATGGCGAAAAGTGGTTTTTCGTGACGCCATCGGCCAAGGAAACCACGCCGTCCGCCCATGTCCAACCGGACGGAGCAGACGGCTTGTTGCGCCCTTTGCGCAACGAGGCAATCAACTTACGTCATCGGGCGCCGGATGTCCAGCGACGGATTTGGATGGGGCCGAGAAACGGAGGCCAATATATTGATATATGCGCATATGCGCATAAGTATCCATCTTTTGAAAAGGAGCGAGAATGGGGCTGGTCGGGGTGGGATTTAGCGGATGGCGGAGCGGCCGAGCGCAAAGGCGCGGAGGTTGACGTCGAGGAGCCGGGCGGGGATGCGCGCGCGCATGGCGGTTTGCCAGTGGTCTTCGCCGATGGGCACGCGCACGGAAAGCGCGCCCAGCAGCACGACGTTGGCGGCACGCAGGTTTCCGGCTTGCTCCGCGAGGGGATTGGCGTCGATGAGGATCAGGCCCGGATAGGCGGCGAGGCGTGCGGCGGCGTCCTGCGCCGGGGGCTGGAGTCCGCTGGAAACGGTGACGGGAATCCGCTCCATGTCGTTGACGAGGATCGTGGCGCCGGGCTTGGCGAGGTGGGCGAAGCGAAGGGCTTCGGTGCGTTCGAAGGCCACCAGGATGTCGGAACCGCCATCGGGAATGATGGGGGAATGGACCTTGGCGCCGAAGCGGACCTGGCTGATGACCGAGCCGCCGCGCTGCGACATGCCGTGGATTTCGGACTTCTTGACGTCGAGTCCGGCGTGCATGGCGGCCAGCGCGAGGATGTCGGAGGTCAGCAAGGTGCCTTGTCCGCCGACGCCGACGAGGGAGACATTGAAAATAGGGTTGAGGGGGGAGGGGGTGTTCATCGGGGGGTCCTCATTTGGCGGGGGAGATGGCGTCGAACTTGCACACCTGGGCGCAGATGTTGCAGCCTGTGCAGAACTGGGGATCGATCCTGGATCGGAACCGCTTGCCGCCGGGATCCTTGGGTTCGCCGCGGACGATGGCGGGGCAGCCGATGCGGAAACAAGCGCCGCAGGCGGTGCATTTGTCCGCATCGACGACGTTGATGGCTTTGCCGGCGAGTTTTTCGTGGAGGACGCAGGTGCCGCGCACGACGACGACGGCGGGTTCGCCGCAGTCGAGGCATTCGGTGAAGACCTTTTCGAGTTCGGCGAGGTGGTAGGGGTCGACTTCATGGACGCGGCGGATGCCGAAGGCGCGGGCGATGTCGGCGACGCGGACCTCGGTGGAGATTTCGCCAAGCAGGGTATGGCCGCTGCCGGGGTTCTCCTGGTGGCCGGTCATGGCGGTGATGCGGTTGTCGAAGACCATGACGGTGATGGGGATGTGGTTGTAGGCGACATCGAGCAGACCGGTCATGCCGGAGTGGAAGAAGGTGGAATCGCCCATGACGGCGGCGATGCGCGCATTGGGCAAGCCGGCCTTGCGCATGCCGATGGCGGCGCCGATGGCGGCGCCCATGCAGACGCAGGTATCCATGGCGGCGAGGGGCGGGGCGGACCCGAGGGTGTAGCATCCGATATCGCCGCAGACGGTGGCCTTGAGCTTGGAAAGGATGTGGAAGGGGCCGCGGTGGGAGCACCCGGAGCAGAGGACGGGAGGGCGGACAGGGATGCCGGTTTCCGGATTCGATGCGGAGGCTTCGGGCGTGCCGAGCAGTTCGGCGCGCAGGGCGGCGAGGCGCATGGGATTGAGTTCCATCATGCGCAGGGGGGTCTTGGTTTCGACGACGGGGATGCCGGCGGCGCGGATCTGCTCGGCGAGGACGGGGTCGGATTCCTCGATGACGACCAGGCGTTTCAAGCTCCGGGCGAAGGCGCGGATGGTTTCAATGGGCGGTGGATTGGAAAGGCCGACCTTGAAGACCGGGGCTTCGGGGAAGACTTCCTTGACGTATTGGTAGGCCACGCCGGAGGCGACGAAGCCGAGGTCGCCGCTGCCGGGATCGGCGCGGTTGAAAGGGGAGTTTTCGCTCGCTTCGCGCAAGGCGGCGGAGCGTTCCTCGACCTTGATGCGCATGAGACGGCCGTGGGCGGGAACGGCGACATTGCGCTGGGCGTTTTTCACGTAGGGGATGGCGGGGGCTTCGCCGCGTTCGCCGGAGCCGATGTCCACGAGGGTGGAGGTATGCGCGGTGCGGGTGGTGGTGCGGACGATGACGGGGACCTGGTGTTTTTCGCTGAGGTCAAAGCCGGCCAGGACCATGTCAAAGGCTTCCTGGGAGTCGGCGGGTTCCAAGAGGAGGCACTTGGCGAACTTGGCGAGCGAGCGGTTGTCCTGCTCGTTCTGGGAGGAGTGCATGGAGGGGTCGTCGGCGTTGATGATGACCATGCCGCCGGTGGCGCCGATGTAGGTGAAGGTCATCAGGGGGTCCATGGCGACGTTGAGGCCGACGTGTTTCATGGCGACGAGGGCGCGGACGCCGGCGAGAGAGGCGCCGACGCCGATTTCCATGGCGACCTTCTCGTTGACGGACCACTCGCAGTTGATGGCTCCCTTGAATTCGGCGATGTGCTCCATGATTTCGGTGGAGGGCGTGCCGGGATAGGCGGCGGCGACGCGGCAGCCGGCACGGTAGGCGGCCCAGGCGATGGCCTGGTTGGCGGAAAGCAGTTTTTTCTGTGTCATGATCGGTCCGTTCGAGGGTGGATAAAGTCAGGAGGCGGACCGTAGCAGGATGACGGGAGAGAGGAAAGACGAAAAGGGAATGCCCGGGGCGGCGCGGGGCGCGGGATAGACTTGAAATGGATTGCGCGACAGGATCAAACCTTCTACAACCCCCGGGATCATGGACGTAATTCTGCCCAAAGAAGCCGCGCAAAGTTGCCGGGGCCGGTGGCATCCGCAAGAGCCCTTGGGGCCGTTGAAGGGCGTGTGCGTGGACAGCCGCCGGGCCGGGCCCGGCGACCTTTTTTTCGCCCTGAAGGGGGAGAAAGCCGACGGGCACGATTTTCTCGGGGCGGTGGCGGAGGCCGGCGCCTGCGCCGTGGTGAGGGAAGACGTGCCGCCGGACCGGCTGCCGCGGGGAGGGCATTGCCTGCGCGTCGATGACGTTCAGCAGGCGCTGGGTCGGCTGGCGGGGTGGTACCGCTCGACGCTGCCGGCGCGGGTGGTGGGGGTGACGGGCAGCGTGGGCAAGACGTCCACCAAGGAGCTGGTGGCCGACGCCCTGTCGATGGCGGGCAAGACGGTCCGCACGGCGGGCAATTTCAACAACGAGATCGGCCTGCCGCTGAGCGTGGCGGCGATCTCCCGCGACAGCGCCTTCGGGGTAATCGAGGCGGGGATCAGCCATCCGGGGGAAATGGCGCCGCTGCGCGACATCCTGCGGCCGGACATCGCGGTGGTGACGCGGATCGGTCCGGTGCACATCGAGTTCTTCGAGTCGGTCCGGGCGATCGCGGAGGAGAAGGCGGTGCTGCTGGAGCGGCTGCCCGCGGATGGATTCGCGGTGCTGGATTGCGACGACGAGCCGTTCGAGGTGCTGCGCGGGCATGCATCCGCGCCCGTGGTGACGTGTTCGCTGCGGCGCCGCGAGGCGGATTATGCCGGCGATCCGCAGGACGACGGCCGGCTGTGGGTTTTTGAGCGGGCGACGGGCGAAAGCGCGGTGCTGCCGGTGCCGCCGCCGGGAGGCTTTGCGGCGGAGAATGTGCTGAAGGCGGTGGCGGTGGCACGGCGCTGCGGAGTGGCGTGGGAGGCGCTGGCCGAGGCCCTGTCGCGGACGAAGTCCGTGGGTCTGCGTTGGGCGATGGAGGAGGTCGGGGAGTGGACGGCGATCAACGACGGCTACAACGCGAATCCCGTCAGCATGCGCGCGGCGCTGGAGGCCTTTGCCCGGCATCCGGTGCCGGGTCGCCGGTTCCTGGCGTTGGGGCCGATGCTGGAGCAGGGGCGGTTGGAGCACGCGGCGCATGAGGAGCTGGGGCGCCGGGTTGCGGCAGGGCCATGGGCGGGGGTGGCGCTGGTGCCGTGGAAACGGGGCGGAGAGCCCGATGCGGCGGTGCAGGCGCTGGCCGAAGGGCTGCGGAACGGCGGATGGGCGCAGAAGGATTTGTACGTGGCATCCGGTCCCGTGGAAGCCGCCGGTTGGCTGCGGGAACGGATCCTGCCGGGCGACGCGCTGCTGCTGAAGGCGTCGCGGGGCGTGCGCATCGAAGAGGTGCTGGACGAATTGAAGAAGGAAGGCTGAGCCATGCTGTACTCCCTGTCGTTGCTGTCGGATCTATTTTCGCCGTTGAATGTCTTCCGCTACGTGACCTTCCGCGCGTTCATGGGGGCGGGGACGGCGTTTTTCGTTTCGCTGCTGGTGGGGCGGTGGATGATCGGGCGGCTGCGGGCGCTGAAGGTCGGGCAGGTGGTGCGGCGGGAGAAGGAAATGGAGATCATCGGCCACGGGTTCAAGGCCGAGACGCCGACGATGGGGGGCGTGCTGATCCTGTTCACGACGACGCTGTCGTCGGTGCTGTGGTGCCATTTGTCGAATCCTCAGGTCTGGCTGGTGCTGGCGACGATGCTGTTCATGGGGGGGGTGGGCTTCGTGGACGACTGGCGCAAGCTGAGGGAAAAGAAGAGCGACGGACTGAAGGAATGGCAGAAGCTGGCGCTGCAGGGGTTGTGGGTGGTGATTGCCTTTGCGGCGATCGAGGCGGTGCCGGGGACGCGGCTGCATGCGCGGGAGCTGATGGTGCCGTTTTTCAAGGCGCCGGTGATTGCGGACCTGACGGTTCCGGGGGCGGTGGCGTTCATGTTCCTGGTGCTGGTGGGGACGACGAACGCAGTGAATTTCACGGATGGGCTGGACGGGTTGGCGGCGGGCTGCATGGGGTCGGTGTCGGCGGCGTACCTGGTGCTGGCGTACGTGGCGGGCAACGTGGTGATGGCCAATTATCTCCAAGTGCCGTCCATCAGCGGGGCGCACGAGTTGGCGGTGTTTTGCGGGTGCCTGCTGGGCTCGGGGCTGGGGTTCCTGTGGTGGAACGCGTATCCGGCGAAGGTGTTCATGGGCGACACGGGCAGCCAGGCGCTGGGCGGGGCGATCGCGATGGTGGCGATTCTCGTGAAGCAGGAGCTGACGCTGTTGATCGTGGGGGCGGTGTTCGTGGCGGAGGCGGGCAGCGTGATCGTCCAGCGTTCGGCGTGCAAATGGTACCGCCGCTGCACGGGGCAGGGGCTGCCGCCGGAGCGGCGGCCGTTCCGCATGACGCCGCTGCACCACCATTTCGAGATCATTTCAAAGGAGCGCGCGCGGGCGGAGGGGCGTCCGGAGCAGGCGGCGGAGAACTCGGTGACGATTCGGTTCTGGATCGTGTCGATCGTCTGCTCGCTGCTGGGGTTGGCGACGCTGAAGCTGCGTTGAGGACGGGGATGAACGGGATCCGCCAGGCGATGGTCTGCGGTCTGGGCGCGAGCGGCGCGGCGGCGGCGCGCCTGCTGCGCGCCGAAGGCGCCGGGGTGGTTGCGGTGGACGAGCGCGATACGCCGGAAGTTCGGAAGGCGGCGCAAGAGCTGGAGGCCTGGGGGTGCGCGGCGGTGCTCGGCGCGAAGGAGCCGCCGGCAGGGGATTTCGACGTGGCGGTGGCCAGTCCGGGCCTGCGGGGGGACGGGGTATTTCTGTCGGCCATACGCGCCCGCGGGATTCCGCCGATGTCCGAGATGGAACTGGGCTGGAGCCGGTTCGGGGGACGGACAGTGGCGGTGACGGGAAGCAACGGCAAGAGCAGCGTGGTGAAGGCGCTGGCGGGATGTTTCGAGGCGGCGGGGATGGGCGCGGTGCCGTGCGGCAATTATGGATTGCCCGTGAGCCAGGCGGTGCTGGAGGCGGGAGGCGCCGATGCGCTGGTGATCGAGGCCAGCTCGTTCCAGATGGAAACCTGCGTGGAATTCCGCCCGGATGTGGCCGTGCTGATGAATGTGCTGCCCAATCATCTGGACCGGCATGGTACGTTTGAAGCCTATGCCCGTTTGAAGGCACGGATGTTTGCGCGGCAGCGGGCCGGGGATACGGCCCTTGTGCCGTCGGAATGGTTGGAACGTTTCCGGGAATGGTCCGGCGGCCAGGGCTGTTGGAAAACCTTCGGCACGGGGACGGCGGTGGAGTATGCCTACGAGCCGGGGCGGATTGTGGAACGCGGGGGGGCTTCGGCGGACATCCGGGGAACCTACTTCGACAACGAAGTGCTGGGGCCCAATGCCGCCGCGCTGTTTGGGTCGGCGCGCGCCGCGGGGATTTCACCGGAAGCCGTGGAGGCGGCGCTGCGGCGGTTCGAGCCGCTGCCGCACCGGGCGGAGCCGGTGGGCGAGTGGAACGGGGTTCGCTATGTGAACGATTCGAAGGCGACCAACCTGTCGGCGATGATGGCCTCGCTGCGCATGCAGGACCGTCCGGTCTGGCTGATTGCCGGCGGCCGGCCCAAGGAAACGGATTTTTCGGCGGCGGTGCCTTTATTGCGCGAGCGGGCGAAGGGGGTTTTCCTGATGGGGGAGGCCGCCGCGGCGATGAAGGCGGCGTGGGCATGTGCCGTGGCCTGCGAGGAGTGCGGAACGCTGGCTCGGGCCGTGGCCGCCGCGCGTCGGGCGGCCCGCCCAGGCGACACGGTGCTGCTGGCGCCCGCGTGCACGAGCTACGACCAGTTCCGGGCCTACCCGGAACGGGGCGAGGCGTTTCGGAAATTGGCGTCGGAAAAGGATTGAATTCCGGGCCGGAGGATGGCCATAATCCGGGACTTAAAGTGAATCAGGATTCAATTTCGGAACAAGCAAGGAGTCGGACATGAGGGTTTCAGTTGTTGCTGGCATGATTGTGGCGGTCCACGCGGCCGTAATCGGCTCGGTGGTGATGCAAGGTTGCACCAGCACCCGGCGCGGAGAGGATTCGGCGGTTCCCGTGGCGGTGGAGTCGGCTCCGGCTCCGGTCCTGCCGCCGTCGCCGGCGGTCATGGCCCCGGTGACGGTGCAGCCGGTGGCGTTCCCGGTCATTCAGCCGCCGGTGCCGCCGGCCCCGTTGAAGACGTCTGTGGCCGCGGAGAACGTCTACGTGGTGAAGTCGGGCGACATGCTGTCGAAGATCGCGGCCGCGCACGGCGTCAACAGCCGCGAGCTGGCCGAGCTCAACAAGATCACGGATCCCAACAAGATCCGGGCCGGCCAGAAGCTGATCCTGCCGGATCATTCCAAGCCTTCGCAGTCGCAGCCGTCAGCCGCGGCGTCGTCGCCGGCCAAGGCCACGGCCAAGGCGGTTGTGGCGTCGGGCGATGGGTATGTGGTGAAGTCGGGCGATTCGCTGTCGAAGATCGCGGTGGCGCATGGGATCAAGATGAAAGACCTGATGGCCGCCAACCAGATCACGGATGCCAACAAGATCCGCATCGGCCAGAAGCTGTCGATTCCGGGAGCGAAGGCTTCGGAGCCGAAGGCGGCCGTTGCCGCCAAGCCCGAAGAAAAGCCGGTCGAGGCGAAAGTGGAGGCTCCGGTGGAAGAAGCCCCCGTGGCGGCTCCGCCCTCCGCGCCTGAAGCGATTTCCGCGGCGGCGCCAGTGGTTTCATCCGCGCCGGTCCCTGCTTCGGAGCAGGAAGCCATGTTGGATTACACGGTTCAGGAAGGCGACACGGCGGAAAGCATTGCCCGTTTGTTCGTGGTGCGCAAGGACGACATCCTGCGGGTGAACAGCATTCCCGCGGGTTCCGATGTCAAGGCGGGCCAGAAGATCAAGATTCCGCCGTCCAGCCTGTAGCGGCTGTCGCCCCTGGGGGCGCATGGAACGAAACGCCCGGCCCGCGAGGACCGGGCGTTTTCCACAAAAAGGAGTTGAGTGGTGCGGGCAAGCGCAATCCTGATCTGGGTGGTGGGCATCCTGGTGCTGTTCGGGCTCGTGATGCTCGAGAGTACCAGCGGCCCGCAGGGGGAGCGCCTGTTTGGCGATCCGGGGTATTTCATGCGCCGGCAGTTGGCCTGGCTGGCGATCGGGCTGGTGGCGGCCGTGGTGGGGGCGTGCACGGACTACCGGCGCTGGCAGAAACTGGCCTGGCCCATGTTGGGGGTGACGCTGGTGCTGCTGGCGCTGGTCTATGTGCCGGGAATCGGATTGAACATCAACGGCAGCCACCGATGGATCCGGCTGCCGGGGGGGTTGAGCTTCCAGCCGTCGGAGCTGGCGAAATTCGCGGCGATCAATGTGCTGGCGTTGTGGTACGGCACCAAGCGGCGGGGGCGGAGCGGCGTTCTCCACGGCATTGTCTATCCGGGATTGATCCTCGGCGCGATGCTGGGGCTGATCGTGCTGGAGACGGATTTTGGCGCGACCATCCTGGTGGGGCTTACCGGGGGGTTGATGATGTTCGCGGCCGGGGCTCCGCTGTGGATCCTGCTGGGGGCCGGCGGGCTGGGGGGGGCGGGGTTGGCGTGGATGATCTACCAGAATCCGGAGCGCATGGGGCGCATCATGGCCTTCCAAAACCCGGAGGCCTATGCGCAGGACGAGGCGTTCCAGTTGATGCATGCGTTATATGCGTTCGTGGTGGGCGGAACGATGGGGGTGGGGCTGGGGGAAAGCCTCCAGAAGCAGCACTACCTGCCCGAGGCGCACACGGATTTCATCTTCGCCATTGTGGGTGAAGAACTGGGCCTGGCCGGTTCGGTGGGCGTGGTGGTGCTGTTCGTGGTGTTCTTGTTGTGTGGACTGAGGATCAGCGGGCGCGCGCCGGACGTGGCCGGGCGCCTGATGGCGTTTGGCATCACAATCCTGATATCCATGCAGGCGGCGATCAACATCGGCGTGGTGACGGGCCGGCTGCCGACCAAGGGGTTGCCGCTGCCGTTCATCAGTTTCGGGGGAACGAGCCTGGTGGTGCTGTTGTTCATGGTAGGGGTGTTGCTGAACATCGCCAAGCTGGGGGGGCGGATGCCCCCGCTGAGGTCCTGACGGTGCGCGGGGGGAGGGGAAAAGGTTTGACGGGCTCCGGTCCTTCCCCCTACTATGGAACCCAGTTTTTTAAGACCCGGAGGAAGTTCCATGGCCAACGACAATGAACTCAAGCCCTTGGACATCAGTGCGGTCAAGTCCGCGACGTCCCGAATCGACCTGAGCAAGGCCACGATTCCGGCATCCCCGGCCACCAGCGGCATCCGGATCGGAACCAATCCCAAGAAGGCAACATCGCGCATCGACATCAACGCCATTCCGGGCGCGAGCAAAGCGCAGACGTCCCGTGTCGGTCTCGGCGCCATGCCGGCAGTGGACGACGATATTTACAAGCGGCGCACGGCGCTACTGGACACCAGCAAGATTCCCCTGTCCTCGGCCGCCGCCCCGTCGGCCCAGCCGCGCACGATCCGCATCGGCAATCGTCCCACGGTCCGCGTGGGCGGCGCGAGTTCCCCCGCCACGTTCACTCCCGGGCGCACCGATGAGGAAGCGGCACCGGCCGAGGCCACAGGCGGCCGGCCGACGATCAAGTTGAAGCGGCCTGGCGGCGCATCGATTACGGTGTCTGGCGGTGGTTCTTCCCCTTCGCTGTCGTCCGAGCCGATCTTCACCATCCAGGAGGAGGAAGGCCCGGGGGCTGCGTGGGCGGTGCTTTCGCTGCTGTCCACCCTGGTGATCATCGGCCTGGTCGTGGTGCAGGTGATGACCCTGAATGCGGCGGCCTACTAGGTTTCGCCGTTCGATGGTTTGCCTTTTTTCATCTTGCCCCGGGCTTTTCCTTGCACACCGGGGTGGCTTGGAGTAGGGTTTTGACTTGCGGGGGCGACCGGTTTC
>CAYODC010000055.1:9740-10370 GCA_964402575.1 uncultured Verrucomicrobiota bacterium | reverse complement strand
AGTTGAAGACGATTTCGCCTTTGGCCCATTTGAGGCGTCCGGTGCGGTCGGCCCAGGAGGGATCGCGGGGGTCGCAGTAGTCGTGGAGGGCGTTCATCTCGCAGGGCAGTTCGGGATATTTCGCGAACTGTCCGCCGAGGACGCGGATGGTGGCGAGGGCGTCGCCGAGGGCGTCGTGGGAATGGTCGTGGGATTCGCCGCAGTAATAGCGAAGGGCGGCGGAGAGGTCGCGGGGTTCGTTGCGGAAGAAGATGCGCTGGGCGTCGAGCACGCGGCGGCCTTCCAGGGAGAAGGGGTGGTTGGCGCGGGCGAATTCCTCGGTGAGCATTTGGATGTCGTAGCCGAGGATGTTGTAGCCGGCGAGGTCGGCGCCGTCGAAATGCCGTTGGAGGATGTCGGCCATTTCGGCGAAAGTGGGGGCGCCTTGGACATCTTCGTTGGTGATGCCGTGGATGGCGGTGGCCTCTTCGGGGATGGGGATGCCGGGGTTGAGGAGGTAGCAAATCTGCTGGACGCCGCCGCCGGGTTCGTAGCGGATGAGGCCGATGGAGACGATGCGGTCGGTGCGTTTGTTGAGGCCGGTGGCCTCCATGTCGAAGACGACCAGGGGGCGGTCGAGGAGCAGGCGGG
>CAYODC010000055.1:2908-9673 GCA_964402575.1 uncultured Verrucomicrobiota bacterium | reverse complement strand
AATAGTTGGAGAATTGTCTTGCGGGGGTGTTGGCGGCTCGCCTATGTTTCGCGGCATACCTTCCGCATTTCCATGGGTCGCCGAAATGCGGGGGGCGGGTATAAGCGCGGCCCATGGTTACATGGAGTTGATGAGTACGTGAAAATATACGTTGGGAATCTCTCGTTCAGGGCCACGGATGACGATCTGCGCGCGGCGTTTGAGCCGTACGGAGAAGTGGTCTCCGCACGGGTGATCAAAGACAAGGAAACCGGCCGCTCGCGCGGTTTTGGTTTCGTTGAAATGCCCAATCAGGAACAAGGCAACAGCGCGATTGAGAAGGTGAACAACACCGAAATCGTCGACCGCGCGGTTCGCGTGAATGAGGCGCAGGAACGCCCCCCTCGCCGCTAAGTCCGGATTCGAACAAACCCCGGCGGGTTTTCCCCCGCCGGGGTTTTCTTGTTTCCGCCGGGGGGGGCGGGTTTGTATTTGCGGGCGGGAGCGGAATCCGGTTGATTGGGCGGGGGGAGGAAGATACAATAAACAATTGAAATGAAGAGGATTGTCTAGGCATGGCCACGGCGTGGGCCACCGGTGTTTGCGTTCATCCGAACCGTCTGGAGTGGACGGTGTTGCGGCGCGTGAAAGAATCCTGGGAGGTCGCCTCCCGGGGGGAAGCCGCGCGACCGGATGCCGGAGAGGCGGGGAACGGCTGGAGCGCGGCGGCCCTGAAGCCGCATGTGCGGTCGTTCCGGGGGCGGCTGTCGGTGGCGTTGCCGGCCGGGCGGGTGCTGATGCGCGTGGGGCTGCTGCCGAGCACGGAGGCCGAGGAATTGCGCGGCATGGTGGAGCTGCAAGCGGACAAGTTTTCGCCGTTTCCGGTGGAGACGTTGCTGCTGGGGGCCGAGGTGCTGGATGCGTCGGAGACGTCCTCGTTGACGGCGATGGCGGTGGTGCAGCGAGAGGTGGTGGACGGGGTGGGGCATCCGTTCCAGGAGGCGGGGGCGCCGCCGGACACGATGGATGTGGAGGTGTTGGGATGGTGGTGGGGCCTCCAGCACGGGGGACGTCTTCCGGGGCATGGCTCCCAGATTATTTTGCGGACGGGCGTCGAGGACCTGCACATGGTGGTGGCGCGCGACGGCAAGCCGCTGCTGTTCCGGACGCTGACGCCTCCGCCGGCCGGGGACGCCGAAGAGGCCGAATGGATCGGTGAGTGCACGGAGGAGATGTCGTATTCGCTGACGTCGCTGGAAACGGAGTGGGGCGGGGCGGGATCGCTGACGCTGCATGTGCTCCATCCGGGCGGGGCCGCGGTGGCCTGGGCCGAGCCCCTGCGGCAGGCGCTGGGGCTGGAGGGGTTGTTCACGCACGTTCTGGAGGAGCTGCCGCCGGCTTCGGAGGGGATTGCCCGGCGGCTGGTGGAGCCGGCGGTGCCGCTGGCGATGGACCTGGCGCCGGAGGAATGGCGCACGGCGGACCAGGAGCGGCGGACGCGCCGCAAGCTGTTGCGGTCGGCGACGGTGTTTTTGGCGGCGTGGGTGCTGGCGATTGGGGCGTTCACGACCCTGCTGAACATCCAGCGGGGCCGGCTGGCGCGCCTGCAGGCGAAGGTCGAGGCGATGGAGGGTCCGGCCCGGGACATCCGCCGGTTGCGGGCCAAGGTGCTGGAGCTGACGCAGTATGCCGATCGCACGCGTTCGGTGCTGGAGTGCCTGAGGGTGGTTTCGGAAACCATGCCGGCGGGGATGGATTTGAACCAGTTTTCCTATTACAAGGGCAGCCGGCTGGAGCTGCGGGGGGATGCGGACGCGTCGGAGAAAGTCTACGGCTTTGTCCAGACGCTGGAGCAGACGGGCTTGTTCACGGAGGTGGCGGAGGACATCAAGACCGATGCCACCCGTCTGGGCCGGCGCACGACCTTCAGCCTGACCTGCCGCCTGCCCGGGGCGGGGGACGGGGAATCATGAAAATCGCGGCCCGCGAGTTGAATTTGCTGTTCGCGACGCTGGCGGTGGTGGTGCTGGCGCTGACCTATGTGGCGCTGGAGGCGAGGTTCGAGGAGTGGGCGCAGTTCGAGGAGCAGCGGACGGACCTGCTGACGCGGCAGGACCAGGCCCAGCAGTATCTCGACAGTCGCGGAACGGTGGAGGCGCGGCTGCAGGAGTTCCGCCAGGGCCTGCCGCTGTATTCGATGGAGCACAAGGTGGAGGCGGACCTGCTGCCGGGGCTGGAGAAGACGGCCGAGCAGCACGGGCTGGAGCTGACGAGCGTCCGCGCGTTTGCCGAGCGGGGCACGAACGACCTGTACGAGATATCGATCGAGTGCAAGGGCGAGTGCGACCTGCCCGGGCTGGTGAATTTCCTCTACGCCCAGCAGTCGCAGGGGGTGGTATCGGACGTGCGCCAGATGGGCGTTTCGCCGTCGAAGACCAAGGGCGCCGCGCCCGGACAACTCAGCGGCACGTTTGTGATCGATTACGCCTACCGCCGGGAAGCCGGCGCGGCGGGAAGCCCGGCCGAATCCCCCGCTCCGGCGGCGGAGACGGCGCAACCCTGACGGAACCATCATGATGCGCACCCGCCTTTTCCAATCGCCGCGCCGCCTGACTTGGCTGCTGGTCGCGGTCTTTGTTGTCTCATCCATGCCGGCGCCGGTTTCGGCCCAGGCGCCCGGAGGGGAGTCGCCCGCGGAGGCGGCGCGTGCGCGGATCGCGCGGCTGCGGGCGGCGCGGGCGGCGGCCGGGGCGCCGGGGGAGGCGGCGAGCGGGGGCGGGGAATCGAGCATCATCGAGGAGCCGTCGGGGGCGGGCGACGGGGAGCTGGTCTATCAGCTGAACCTGAAGGACTCGCCGCTGGACATCCTGCTGGACAAGTATTCCGACCTGACGGGGCGCACGATGATCAAGGCGCCGGGGGTCAACGCGACGTTCACGTTCAAGGCGCAGGGGAAGCTGTCGCGGGCGGAGCTGATCCAGGCGATGGACAGCCTGCTGACGATGAACAACCTCACGCTGGTGCCGTTGGGGTCGCGGTTTTTCCGGGTGGTGCAGACGGACAAGGCGCCGGCCGAGGGCATGACGATCCAGCGGGAGGTTCCGGAGGGCGGGCATGCTGACAGCGACGCGATCGTGAGCCAGCTGGTGGAGCTGAAGTACCTGGACATGGAGGATGCGCTCAACATCGTGCAGGCGATGCTGCACGGGTATGGGAAGGTCCAGCGGTTCGACCGGATCCACAGCCTGCTGGTGACGGAGACCTCTTCGAACCTTAAGCGCATCTTTGACATCCTCGAGATGGTGGACCAGCCGACCAAGCTGGACGTGGAGACGCGGGTGATTCCCATCAAGTATGCCAAGGCCGCGGACATTGCGTCGCGCCTGAACGAGCTGGTGAGCGAGAGCCAGGGCGAAAAGAAGGAAGAAGTCGCGCAGGTGGCGCCGCCGCCGGGGGTCACGAGGCGGCCGGCCAGCATGATCCGGGCGCGGCAAGCCGCGGCGGCGGCGGAGGCGGCGGCGCCGGACACGGCCTCGGCGCTGGAGGCGGCGATGGCGGAGCGGGGGATCATCCAGGGCAAGGTGAAGATCCTCTCGGACGAGCGCACGAACATCCTGATCATCCTCTCGAAGCCGTCGAACTTCATTTTCATCGACCAGATCGTCGCGGCGCTGGACGTGCCGGTGGATCCGGAGGTGATCGTGCAGGTGGTCGCGCTGGAGTATGCCGACGCGGAGACGATTTCGAGCCTGCTGAACGACTTCATCGGCGCGGCGAAGGCGGAGTCGGCCACGGCGCCGAAGGCCGGCGAAGGGGCGGCGGAAGCCACGGATACGCGGGCGCGGGCGCTGGAGGACTTTGTCCGGGCGCGGGCGGCGGCGGCGGACCGCGTGCGGCAGGCGGCCGGGGAGGGCGCGGCCAGCAAGATCGGCCAATTGTCGGCCAACACCAAGATCCTGGCGGACAAGCGCACCAACACGCTGCTGCTGATGGGCACGAAGAGCGACATAGCCGCGCTGGAGGACGTGATCCAGAAGGTCGACATCATGCTGGCGCAGGTGCTGATCGAGGCGGTGATCCTGGAGGTCAACCTCAACAACAACACCTCCTACGGGGTGAACTGGCTGCAGAAGTCGATGACGGCGTACAGCCAGCGGACCGCCGGGCCCAACGGCGGCGTGAGCCTGCGCGAACCGGTGGCGTCGTGGGGGGGCAACTTCGGGCCGAACACGTTCACGACCACGGCGGGCGACACGGTCACGCGCGCGTTCGGGGGCGGTTCGGGGCTGAACTACTTCTTCACGTTCGCGGATCTCAACATCGACCTGGTGCTGCAGATGGTGGCTTCGTCGGGCGAGGGGCGGGTGCTGGCGACGCCGGTGATCCTGACGACGGACAACACCGAGGCGAGCATCATGAGCGGCCAGCAGATCCCGGTGCGCACCGGCGACGTGGACAGCGGGGGGACCACGCGGTCGAACTACGAATACAAGAACGTGGGCATCCAGTTGAAGGTGAAGCCGCGCATCAATCCGTCGCGCTACGTGACGCTGGAGATCACGCAGTCGGCGGACACGCTGGGCGAACCGGTGGACGTGGGCAACAACGACCAGATGACGTCGATCAACAAGCGCGAGATGACCGCGTCGATCTCGGTGCCGAGCCGGTCGACGATCGTGCTGGGCGGGCTGGTGCAGACGGACTACCAGGCGCTGACGACGCGGTTGCCGATCCTGGGCAGTCTGCCGCTGGTGGGGGCGTTGTTCCGCAGCGAGGACAAGCAGCGCAAGCGCACCGAGTTGCTGGTGCTGATCACGCCCTATGTGCTGATGAGCACGGAGGAGGCCCGCGCGGAAACGGCCCGCCTGCACGGGGCCTCGAACGTCGCGGCGGAGGATTGGTACCGGGGCTGGTCGGACAGTTCGCTGGCGCCGTTTTCGCCGGCCAAGCTAAGGGAGATCCGCCGGGAAGAGAAGGCGGAGCGCCGTCGGGCCCAGGTGAAGACGAGCGGTTCCGGCGAAGCTCCGCCGGTGGCCGTGATCGAGCCGTCCAATCCGATGCCGCCGCCGACGCCCGACGCGAAGGACCCCGAAGCGTTTGCGCGGGAGGTGGAGCAAATGATGAAAGGCCAGGCCGGGGGGGGGGAGGCCGCGGGCGAGGGCGCGGCGGCCCTGACGGAGACCGGTCCGCTGCCGGAGCCAGCGGAACCCACGACCACGGCGCCGTTCACGTTTGATCCGGCCGCGCCCGCCGCTCCGCCGGCCCCTCCGGAGCCAGCCCGCAAGGTGCGCCGGAAGTCCCGGCGCGCCCTGATCGAGACCCCGGTGGAGCGTGATCCCAAACCATCCATGTTTCCCGCGCCGGAGGAGGGGACGGGAGACCAGATAGGAGTCATCCATGAGCCCTGACAACCCGCCGACCGATGACATTTCGGAAATCCGCGATGGCGACATCCTGTTTGATTGCCCGCATTGCGGGAAGAGCATGGCGATTGAAGCGGCCGGGGCGGGGCTGATGGTTCCCTGCGCCGGGTGCGGCCGGGCCGTGCAGATTCCGATTCCCGATGCCGGGACGCCGGAAGCGCCGGTGGCGGGCGCGGCGCTGCCGCGGCCGGACGACGATCCGCGGGAGGTGATCCGCCAGCTCGATGCCGCGCTGGGGATGGCCAACCAGCAGATCGACCGGCTGATGGGCGAGAAGGAGGCCTTGCAGGAGCGGCGGGCGTTTCTGGAGCAGTTGCGGATCGCCCATGACCTGCGCTACGAGCAGATCGCGGCGGAGATGGCCAAGGTGCAGGAGGCGCTGGACCGGGCGCTGGAGATGCTGAAAGACGCGCGTTCGGAGAAACCGGTGTAGGGCGGGATGGCTCTGGCGGCATCCAATCGGCTGACGGCGCTGCTTGAGGCGACGGGGTTGTTCACCCCGCCGCAGATCGAGGAGCTGGTCATCAAGCAGCGTGAAAACGACGGCGTGCTGACGGCGACGGTCGCGGCGCTGGAGTATGCGCGGGAGGACGTGTTCCTGCCGGCGCTGGCGAAGGCGCTCCAGGTGCCGTTCGTGCGCGTGGGCGACAAGCCGATTCCGGGCGAGGTGCTCGAGAAGGTGCCGACGAAGGCGGTGTTCCAATACAACGTCATCCCGGTGGAGGTGGAGAACGGCGTGCTGCGGGTGGCGACGAGCGAGCCGTTGCGGCCGGGGCTGGCCGATGCGTTGAGGATGGCGTCGGGGCTGCGGGTGAAATTCGCGCTGAGCCCGGCCGCGGACATCGAAAAGGCCGCCAAGAAGTTCTACGGCGTGGGCGCCGACACGCTCGACCGGCTGATTGCCGACAACCAGATCGACCTGGACGAGGACCTTGGGCCGTCGGTGGGCGACCTGAGCAACCTCGACCAGGATGCGAGCGTGGTGAAGTTCGTCAACCAGGTCATCTGGGAGGCGCACCACGACCGGGGCACCGACATCCACATCGAGCCGATGGAGAACGACCTGCGGATCCGCTACCGGATCGACGGCGTGCTGCACCCGACGCCGCTGCCGCCGCAGATGAAGCGGTTCCAGTCGGCCATCATCAGCCGCATCAAGGTGATGGCGGGGATGGACATTGCCGAGAAGCGCCTGCCGCAGGACGGCCGCATCAGCCTGAAGGTGAAGGGCGAGGAGATCGACGTGCGCGTCTCGACGATGCCGACGGTCTATGGGGAGAGCGTGAGCCTGCGCCTGCTGATGCGGTCGAGCGGCATGTACGGCATGGACCGGCTGGGGCTGTTCGCCGACGACGAGAAGATC
>CAYODC010000055.1:260-2898 GCA_964402575.1 uncultured Verrucomicrobiota bacterium | reverse complement strand
CGGGTTCGGGCAAGTCCACGAGCCTCTACGCGTGGCTACACACGATCAATTCGGTGGACAAGCGGATCCTGACGGTGGAGGACCCGATTGAATACGAGATGGCCGGGATCAACCAGATCCAGATGCGGCCGGAGATCGGGCTGACGTTCGCGGTGGGGCTGCGCCACATCCTGCGCCAGGATCCGGACGTGATCATGGTGGGGGAAGTCCGCGACCAGGAGACGGCGGACATCGCGATCCGGGCGGCGCTGACGGGGCATCTGGTGTTCAGCACGCTGCACACGAACGACTCGGCGGGAGGCGTCACGCGCCTGGTGGACATGGGCATCGAGCCGTTCCTGGTGGCCAGTTCGGTGGAGGCGCTGGTGGCGCAGCGGCTGATCCGGCGCCTGTGTCCCGTCTGCAAGCGGCCGTGGAAGGTGGACGTTCCCTTCCTGGAGAGCCTGGGATTCCCGATGGAACAGTTGTCCACGGGCACGATCTGCGAGCCGGTCGGTTGCGAGGAGTGCCGCGGGACGGGCTACGCCGGCCGCACGGGCATCTACGAGATCCTGGTGATCACCGACGAGATCCGGCAGATGATCGTGGACCGGAAATCCTCGGCGGACATCAAGGGCAGCGCGCTGGCGCACGGGATGCGCACGTTGCGGATGGATGGCTGGCGCAAGGTGCTGGCGGGCGTGACGACGCTCGAAGAAGTGGTTCGCGTGACCTCCGAGGAAGAATAGGCCGGAATCTTTCCGACAGGACGCAATTCCATGGCGCAATTCCGCTACATTGCCAAGAGCCGCACCGGCGAACGCCAGGAGGGGGTGATGGAGGCCCCTGACAAGCGGTCGCTGCTGGCCCAGCTGGGGCGGCTGGGCCTGGTGCCGATTTCGGTGGCCGACCTGGCGGACAAGGCGGAGGGGGCAGCCCCGGCCGAAAAGGCCAAGGCGGCTGAAAAGGCCTCCGCCAAGGCTTCCGCCAAAGCCTCCGCCAAGGCCGCGGGCGCGGAGTCCCTCGCGCCGGCCCGGAAATGGTTTCGCTTTGAAAAGGGATTCCGGGGCAAGCCGCGGATGCGCCTGGCCGACCTGCTGCTGTTCACGGGCGAACTATCGGACCTGCTGGCTTCGGGGATGACGCTGGGCACGGCCTTGCATGCGCTGGCCCAGCGGAAGACCGGCAAGGCGCAGGATGCGATCGTGACGGACCTGCGCGACGAGATCGTTTCGGGCGGGAGCCTGTCGGCCTCGTTGGCGAGGTGGCCCGACTCGTTTCCGGCGCTGTATGTGAGCATGGTGAAGGCGGGCGAGGCCAGCGGGCAGCTTCCGGGCGTGCTGGAACGGCTGGTGACGCATTACGAGCGCGTGCTGGCGGCGCGGGAGAAGGTGGCGATGGCGATGGTGTATCCGCTGATCGTCACGCTGATCGGGTTCGGCGCGATGGTCTACATGATGATCGGCGTGATTCCGAAGTTTTCGGCGATGTTCGAGGAACTGGGCGGCCAGCTGCCGCTGCCCACGCGGATCCTGATCGGGATGAGCAGCGGGGTGCTGAAGTATGGCTGGGCGATGGCGATCGGCGGGGTGCTGATCGGCATGGCCGTCCGGCGGGCGCTGCGCACGCCGGCGGGGCGGGAATGGAAGGACCGCCACCTGCTGCGGATGCCGGTGGCCGGCAACATCATCCGGGCGGACGCCTTTGCGAATTTCGCCCACACCCTCGGCACGCTGCTGGCCAACGGCGTGCAGGTGCTGCAGGCGCTGGCGATCGTGGAGCACACGGTCGGCAACTCGATCATTGCGCGTGCCATCCGCGAGGCCCGCGATCGCGTCACCGATGGATCGAGCATATCGCGCCCGCTGTCGCAGGACGGGGTGTTTCCGCGCCTGCTGACGGACATGCTGGCCATAGGCGAGGAATCCGGCGACATGACCGGGGCGCTTGAGCATATCGGGCACCGCTACGACAACGAACTGGAGCGGGCCGTGAAGTTGTTCACCACCATTCTCGAACCGGTCATGATGCTGCTGATCGCCATGGGCGTGGGATTCATCGCAGTCAGCATGCTGATGGCCGTATTCGAGCTCACCAGCGGACTCAACACCTGACGTATGAAAATCAGCGCCTTCACGTTCCTGCGCAATGCGCACCGGTTGCAGTTTCCCTTCGTGGAATCGATCCGCTCGGCCCTGCCGCTGGTGGACGAGTTCGTGGTGGCGCTGGGTCCGAGCGACGACGACACGGAGGCGATGCTGCGGGCGATCGGCGACCCCAAGGTGCGCATCCTTCCCACGGCGTGGAACGAGAACCTCGACAGCTCCTGGCGGGTGAAGGGGTTCATCTACGGGCAGCAGAAGACGATTGCGCTGTTCAACTGCACGGGCGACTGGGCGATCTATCTCGAGGGCGACGAGGTGCTGCACGAGGACGACCTGCCGCGGCTGCGGGCCGCGATGGAGCGGCATTTGGGCGACCGCGGGGTGGAGGCGCTGTACTTTCGCTACCTGCATTTCTATGGCAATCGGAACACGGTGGCGTCGTCGCCGCGCTGGTACCGGCGCGAGGTCCGCGCCGTGCGCAACAACATCCCCGTCTGGGGGCCCAAGGGCCTGTTTTTCTCGGTGGTGACGGACTACAAGCACATGCGCTATCC
>CAYODC010000055.1:0-250 GCA_964402575.1 uncultured Verrucomicrobiota bacterium | reverse complement strand
CGTATGCCGACGCGACGATCTACCACTACGGATGGATCCGGCCGGAGGAGAAATTCAACGAAAAGTGGAAGGGCACCTATCGCCATTTCACCAGCAAGAAGTTCGAGGACACCGCCTACGCCGAGATTGATCCGAAGGTGCTGCAGCCCTTCATCGGCACGCACCCGAAGGCCATCCAGGACTGGCTGCCGCCGGCGGAGGGGCTGTTCCGGGCCCATCCGGACCACAAGCTCACCCGCCGCGAGCGCAA
>CAYODC010000054.1:0-10373 GCA_964402575.1 uncultured Verrucomicrobiota bacterium | reverse complement strand
AAAGTCATCGCCGTGGATGTCGCGACCGCTGCCGAACCCGCCGCACGGGCTGTAGTCCTCTTCATCCATGTTCATGTACGCACCTGATCTGTTGTGAGATGGCATCCGGATCGAGGGACCGCGCGGCCCGCCGACCTTGCGCTACTGTTCTCACGAGTTGGGCTTGTCGTCAAGGGGGGAGTGTTCGATTGGGTCGGGGCCGGAGCGGGGGAGGTTTTTTTGTTTGCGGCACCGGGGTGCATCGTGGAGAGTATGGGATGCGGCGGAGCGCGGAAAGGCGATGAAAGCGGCATTCTGGAACAAATTGGTCGACCGGCTGGACAAGCTGGATCCGGGCAGCGTGCAGGCGCAGTTCCTGCGGCTGGTGGCGGAGCGCGGCCTGCTGGAGACGATTTTCCACGCGTTGCGGGAAGGGGTCCTGGTGTTGGACGGGCAGGGGCGCATCGTCTACGCGAACCGAGGGGCATGCCGGCTGCTGAGCCTGGACGAGGCGACGGCGGTGGGGCAGCCGATGGGGCACATCATCCGCGACATCGACTGGCGCAGCCTGCTGCGGCTCGACGAGCGGGAATGGTCGCGGATGGCCAGCCGCGAGATCGAGATCGCCTATCCCGAGCATCGGTTCCTGGCGGTGTATCTGGCGCCGCTGGCGCACGCGGACGACGGAGCGGGGGCGGTGATGATTTTGCGCGACGTGACCCGGGAACGCGACCACGCGGCGGAAATCGTCGAATCCGAACGGCTCAACGCGATCCTGCTGCTGGCGGCGGGAGTGGCGCACGAGATCGGCAATCCGCTCAATTCGCTGACCATCCACCTCCAGTTGATGGACCGCCAGTTGAGGGAGCTGCGGGAGGAAGACCGGGCGCCGCTGAAGGAACTGCTGGACGTGGCGCGCGGCGAGATCACGCGGCTGGACCAGATTTTGTCGCAGTTCCTGAAAGCCATCCGGCCGGGCTTGCCGAACTGCGAGCGCCATGCGCTGCCGGCGATCGTGGCGGAGACGCTCGAGACGCTGTCGGCGGAGATCCGCGACCGGAAGGTGGTGGTGGAGGTGGAGCCGGCGGGAGACCTGCCGACGGCGTGGGTGGACCGCGGGCAGGTGCGGCAGGCGTTCTTCAACGTCATCCGCAACGCGATCCAGGCGATGGGCGGCAGCGGCGTGCTGCGGATTTCGTTCGAGGTGTCGGACCGCCTGGTGGGGGCGGTGTTCCAGGATACGGGTCCGGGGATTCCTCCGGGCCAGATGGGCAGCTTGTTCGAGCCGTTCCAGACGGGCCGGTCCGACGGGCATGGCATGGGACTGATGATCGTGCAGCGGATCGTGCGCGACCACGGCGGCACGGTGATGGTCGACAGCCTGCCGGGGGGCACCCGGATCCAGTTGAATTTCCAGCGAGACGACCAGCGCATCCGGTTGCTGGCCGCGCCCGTCGCGGCGGAGGGCGGTGCGGCGCCGTGAGCGACAAGCCGGTCATCCTGATCGTCGACGACGAGAAGAACACGCGCGAGGGGTTGGCGCGGGCGCTGCGCGACGAGTATTACGTGGCCGAGGCCGAGAACGGCCTGCGGGCGCTCGAATGGCTGGAGACGCGGCATGCCGATGTCGTGCTGTCGGATCTGCGGATGCCGGGCATGGACGGCATGACGCTGCTGTCGCGCCTGCTGGCGCGGGAACCCCGGCCGGTGCTGATCCTGCTGACGGCCTACGGCAGCATCGAGACGGCGGTGGAGGCGATGAAGCGCGGCGCGTATGATTTCCTGCCGAAGCCGGTCAACCTCGACCGGCTGGAGCTGCTGCTGAAGCGGGCGCTGACCGAACGGCGGCTGGGGGCGGAGAACCAGCGGCTCAAGGAGCAGCTGGATTCGAAATACGGCTTTGAGAGCATCGTGGGCGTCTCGGCTCCGATGCAGGCGGTGTTCGACATGATCCGGCAGGTGGCCCCGACGCGGGCCACGGTGCTGATCCAGGGCGAGAGCGGGACGGGGAAGGAGCTGGTGGCGCGCGCGCTGCACCAGTGCAGCCCGCGCGCGCAGGGGCCGTTCATTCCGGTACATTGCGCGGCGCTGTCGCCGACGCTGCTGGAGAGCGAACTGTTCGGCCACGAAAAAGGGGCGTTCACCGGGGCGCTCGAGCGCCGTCGGGGGCGTTTCGAGCTGGCGGACGGGGGCACCCTGTTCCTGGACGAGATCGGGGAGATCGATCCGTCGCTGCAGGTGAAGATCCTGCGCGTATTGGAGGAGCGCCGGTTCGAGCGGGTGGGCGGCACGGAGACCGTGGGGGTCGATGTGCGGCTGGTGGCCGCCACCAACCGCGATTTGAAGCAGATGGTGGAGGCCGGGCGGTTCCGGGAGGATCTGTTCTACCGGCTGTATGTGGTGAACATGATGCTGCCGCCGCTGCGGGAGCGCGAGGGCGACATCGTGCTGCTGGCGCAGCACTATCTTCAGGCTTTGGCGGCGGAAAACGGCCGGAAGGTTTCGGGCATCACCCCCGATGCGATGGATGCGCTGGCGGCCTACGGGTGGCCGGGCAACGTGCGCGAGCTGCGCAACGTGATCGAACGGATGGTGGTGCTGAGCAGCGGCGACAAGCTGACGGTGCGCGACCTGCCGCCGGCCCTGCGCGCGCCGACGGGCGGGCGGGCAGTGGCGGGCACGCGGCCGGGGCAGGTGTTGCGGGACGCGGAGCGCCAGTTGATCGAGGAGGCGCTGCGGCGGCACAAGGGCAGCCGGACGCGGGCGGCGGTCGACCTGGGCATCAGCCGCCGCACCCTGCACCGGAAACTCAACGAATTCGGGCTGCGGGATCTGGGCGGGGACTAGGCAAAGGGAAGGGCGGAAAACATGGCGCTAGCATTTGAAACCGGCATGCAGAACCTGGTGTACCAGATGGATGCGGGGGCGGGCCGGAAGGTCATCCAATCCGTGTTGCTGGCGTTGTTCGCCATTGCGCTGGCGGCGCTCTACACGTTTGCCAATTTCCAGGGGCTGAAGGATGCGCGGGCGATGGAGGAGGCGCAGCTGGCGCGCAACCTCGCGGAGAGGGGGGAGCTGGTGACGGACTGCGTGAGGCCGTTTTCCATGGGGCGCGTGGCCGCCCGGTCGGAAGATTCGGGAGCCCGGGTGGACCGCCATCCCGACCTGTTCCATCCTCCGGTGTGGCCGGGGATTCTCTCGGCGGTTTTTCGCATGACCGGGGCGCCGCGGACCGGGGTGCCCAGCGCGGAGCCGGTGTACGGCGGCGATTACGTGCCGGTGGCCGTGAACCACTTGTTCGTGATCCTGTCGGCGTTGTGGGTGTGGTTGATCGGCCGCAAGCTGTTCGATCACCGGGTGGGGGCGCTGTCGGCCGGGGCCTTTCTGCTGAGCGATCTGGTCTGGCGGCTGGGCGTGAGCGGCGGGGACTTGGCAGCGGCGATGTTTTTTGCGCTGGGGGCGGTCTATGCGGCGCTGTGGGTGGCCGATGCGCCGGCCGGCGCGGGTTCGCCGGAGGACGCCATGCCGGTGTGGCGCTGGCTGGTGCCGCTGGCGGCGTCCGCGCTGATGACCGCCGGGGCGTTTCTGACCCGCTATGCGGCGGGCAGCGTCGCGCTGATGCTTTTTTTGTTCATCGGGGTTTCGCGCCGCCGCCGGCCGTGGTCCAAGGCGTGCCTGTACGTGCTGCTGGCCCTGGCGGCGGTCGTGCCGTGGATGCTGCGCAACCAGGCGCTGTCCGGCCATCCGTTCGGCCTGGTGGGATCCGGCATGCTGGCGGACACGTACCTGTTTCCCGGCGATGCGCTGGCCCGGTCCCTGGATCCGGCGATGCCCGACGCCGGTGCGCTGATCTACGCGGTGCAGATCAAGATGATGGCGAACGTGCGCGGGTTCATCAAGGGGGGGATGGGGTTGGGGGGCACGGGTCTTCTGATGGCGTTGTTCGGGGCCATGTTCCTCCACCGGTTTGTCCGCCCGTCCAGCCGGACGCTGCGGTGGTGCATGCTGCCGGCGGCGGTGGTGATGGTGTTGTTCGCCTCGGCTTACGGGGAAGAAAGCCTGCGGACGCTGGCGATTTTCTGGCCCTTGGCGATCCCCTATGGGTGGGCATTTTTCCTGGTGTTGCTGGACCGGTTGCAGTTCGAGGTGCGTTTTTTCGCGGCGGCGGCCGTGACGGCGGTGATGTTCCTGACGGGGTTCCCGCTGCTGATGAACGTGCTTCCGCCGCGGACGGGGTTGCCCTATCCGCCCTATTTCCACCGCTACATCGGCTGGATCTCCAGCCTGCTGGAGCCGGGCGAATGCATGGTGACCGACATCCCCTGGGCCGCGGCCTGGTACGGGGGGCGGACATCGATCCTGCTGCCGCGGACCCTGGATGTGTTCTATGACATCGACGAGAAGCACCAGAAGATCGCGATGGCGTATTTCACGACGGTGACGCGCGACAAGCCCTGGGTTCGGGGGCTGGCCGATCCCATTTCGCCCGAATACAGCTGGTATCAGGTTTTTGCCACCGGGAAGGTGCCGATCAATTTTCCGCTGGTTCACGGCCGGTTCATTGCCGGGAGCGACCAGTATGTCATGACCGACCGGCTTCGCTGGTGAGGTGTTCGGGGAGCGAGCCGCGTGAGAACGGGGAATGGGCGGGTCAAACGGCTCCGAAGAAGCGCTTGTTTCTACTTTTTATAAAAACTAGAAATCGCCCAAGACCGGGGCCGGGCGTCCCAGGTAAATGGTTTTATTGATTGCCGGGGGCTGGGAGTGAAGGGTAGGATTTGAAGTCATGAAGATCGTGAAGGATGGTTATTCGTTGATTGTCGGCATTCCGGTGGCTGGCTTGGTTCTGGGCATGCTGATCCAGACCCGCTGCCCCGTGACCGCGACGGTTTTGTACGCGCTGGGGATCGCGGGGTGCGTATTCATGCTGTATTTTTTCCGGGATCCCGAGCGGACCCCGGATTGCGGGCCGGAGGAATTCGTGTCGGCGGCGGATGGGACGGTACGATCCGTGGAATACATGGAGGAGAAACGTTTTTTGAAGTGTCCGGCGGTGCGCATCAGTGTTTTCCTGAGTCCGTTCAATGTCCACGTGAACCGTCACGCCATGGGAGGGACCATCGTGGAGGCGGGCTATACGCCGGGCCGGCACCTGTTCACAATAGATCCGAAGTCGTCGGAATACAACGAACACAGTTCGATCCTGGTGCAGGGGGAGAAGACCCGATGTTTGGAGCGGCAGATCGTGGGTCCGATTGTTCGCCGGGTGGTGTATTGGCAGGAAGCCGGAGCGCGGGTGGAGAAGGGCCAGCGGCTGGGGATGATGAAGTTTGGATCCCGGATGGATCTGTACTTTCCCGCGGACGAGGTGGAAGCGGTGGTGAAGCGCGGCGACAAAGTTGCGGCGGGCTTGACGGTGATCGCCCGGCTGAAAAAGGCGGAGGGCTAGCATGTCGCAGCCTTGGCGTCGATGCATTCCCTGCCTGTTCACGCTGGCGGCCTTGTGCGCGGGGGTGGGCAGCATTCTGGCGGCGGGGCAGGGCCGTTTTTTGCTTTCGGCACAACTCATTCTGGTGTCGCTGATTCTGGATGGACTGGACGGGACGTTGGCGCGGCTGCTCCATGGGCAGACGAGCTTTGGGGCGGAACTGGACACGTTCGTGGACATCACCAGTTTTGGCATTGCACCGGCGGTGTTGCTTTATTTTTATCCGGGCGGGCTGCAGACCGTGCCCTTCTGGGGCCTGGTGCTGGCCTTCCTGTATGTCTCTTCCGGGGCATCCCGGCTTTCCCGTTTCCGGGTGGTGGATCCTTACCGGGGCCAGCGGGGATTCCTCGGGCTGCCGATCACCACGGCGGCGGGGTTCGTGGCGGCGTATCTGATCGCCCTGGAGAGCCCGTCGGTTGGATCCGTCCCGTTCCTTTCGCTCCAGACGGGGCCCTTGGCCATGGGGTTCTGGGCGGCGGTGCTGGCCATGCTGGTGCTGCAGGTCTCGCACGTGCGCTACTCCAAGCCGACCAAGAACCCGAAGGTGTTGTTTCCCTTCATGATCTGCGTGGTCCTGCTGTTCATTCCACGGATGGCGATCTATTCGGCCGGATTGATGTTTGTCTATGGCGTGTGGTTTGCCTTTGTTTCGCCCTTCTTTTTCCGTCGGTTCCTGGCCCATTTGCCGCCGGTGGAGCCGTTGAGCCCCGTCGCCGAGGCGGATGGCGCCGGAGAGGACGAGCCGTGAGCCGGGCGGTCTATGCGGGCACCTTTGATCCGATGACGTTCGGGCATTTGGACGTGGCGGCCCGGGCGGCGCAGGTATTCGACCACCTGACGCTGGCGGTGGCGGAGGATCCCCGCAAGACGCTGCTGTTCAGCGTGGCGGAGCGGATGGAGTTGGCCCGCTGCAGCATGGTCCATCTGGACAATGTCGAAGTCGTGTCGTTTGGAGGGTTGCTGGTGGACTGGGCGCGGTCCCGGGGGATCCATACGCTGATTCGGGGGTTGCGGGCGTTTTCCGACTTCGAATACGAGTTCCAGATGGCCCTGACGAACCGCAAGATGGCCCCCGACGTGGAAACCATGTTCCTGATGCCCAACGAAGACTACAGCTATGTCAGTTCCAGCATGGTCCGGGAGATCGCGGCGCTGGGCGGGGGCGTGAACCAGTTTGTGCCGCCCCCGGTGGCGGAGGCGCTTCGCCGGAAGCTGGGGAAAGCCTAGGACGCCGGGGCACGGTTCCGGGCCGCCGGTCCGGTCCAGCAGGAGGTTTTTTATGATCCGCATTGAAACCACCCAGATGGGCGAGGATGGATTCCAGGTCGCGGGCGAGGAGTCCGGCGACCTGCTGGAACTGGCGAACGATCCCGTGGCGCGCGCGGATGGCCCGATCCGCTACGACCTGACGGTGGAGCAGGCCGGAACCGAGCTGGTGGTCCGGGGGGAGGTGGAAGCGCCCCTGAAGCTGCGGTGTTCGCGGTGCGCGCATTTTTTCTCGACAACCGTGCGCGTTTCGTCATTCTTGCACGCCTACGAATGGGCGGAGCATCCGGAAACCCTGGATGTCACCGCCGATGTTCGCGAGGATGTGTTGCTGGAAATCCCGGGATTTCCCCTCTGCGATGCCGGCTGCAAGGGGTTGTGCGCCCAATGTGGTCGCGATTTGAACGAAGGCCCATGCGGCTGTCCCCCCCCCGAGGCGGGGCCGTCGCCATGGACCGTGTTGGATGGTTGGGTGGCGCCCCCGGGCCCCCGTCCGTCTTCGGCTGGCAGCGGCCGGGGGCGGAAACACTAGGAGAAAGAAAATGGCAGTCCCGAAAAGAAAAGTGTCGAAAAGCCGTCTGCGCATGCGCAAGGCCGCCTGGGCGGGCAAGATTCCGCACGCGGCGGTCCAGGCGTGCCCGGAATGCGGCGCGCCCCGCCAGCCCCATCGCGTGTGTCCCTCGTGCGGCCAATACAAGGGTCGCCAGGTCGTGATCCACGAAACGCAGGATTGATTTCCGGGCCGCGCCCGTGGAACGGGAGGCCCTGAAGCCATGCGAATAGCTGTGGATGCCATGGGTGGCGACTACGCCCCCCAAGCCATCGTCGAAGGCGCGCTGCTTGCGGTCAAGGAGTGCGCGGACATCGATTGCCTGTATCTGGTGGGCGACGAGGCGGCCCTGCAGGCCGAAATGGCCCGTTGCGGCGGGAATCCCGGCCGGGTGGAGATCCGCCACGCATCCGAAGTGATCGGGATGGGCGAGTCCGCCGCGGTCGCCGTGCGCCGGAAGAAGGATTCCTCCATCAACCGGGCGATGGATCTGGTGAAGAACGGGGAAGCGGACGCGGTGTTTGCCGCCGGCAGCACGGGGGCGGCCGTGGCCTCGGCCACGCTGAAGCTGCGGACGCTGGAAGGCGTGCGGCGCCCCGGGATTGCGGTGGCGATGCCCACGCCGGCCGAAAAGCCGGTGGTGCTGATCGACGGAGGGGCGACCCCCGATTGCACGCCGGAAATCCTGACGCAGTTCGCCGTGATGGGTTCGGTGTATTCCCGGCGCGTGATCGGACAGGCCGATCCCAAGGTGGGGTTGATGAGCGTGGGGACCGAGGAAGCCAAGGGCAATGCCCTGAGCAAGGAAACCTTCGAACTGCTGGAGAAGGCGCCCATCCGGTTCATCGGCAACGTGGAAGGCCATGACATCTTCGAAGGCGACGTGGACGTGATTGTCTGCGACGGGTTCACCGGAAACGTGATCCTCAAGACCAGTGAAAGCGTGGCCCACGCCATTGGGACCTGGCTGAAGCGGGAGCTGACGCGGAATCCGATCCGCCTGCTGGGGTCGCTGCTGCTGAGCGGAGGCCTGCGTTCGCTGAAGCGGAAAACCAGCAACAAGACCTACGGGGGGGCCCCCCTGCTGGGCGTGAACGGCATTTGCATCATCGGCCACGGCAGTTCCGACCGGATTGCCGCCAAGAACGGAATTCTGCAGGCGGTGCAGGCGGTGGCCCATCGCGTGAACGAATCCATCCTCGAAGGGGTCAGAATCTGCGCACCCCCAACCAAGGACGCGACATGAGCCAGAAAACATATTCCGCGATCGTGGGCGTGGGCCATTACGCCCCGGAACGGGTCATGACCAACGCCGATCTCGAGAAAATGGTGGAGACCAGCGACGAATGGATCCGCACGCGCACGGGCATCCGGGAGCGGCGGATCGCCGCGGAGAACGAATTCACCTCGACCATGGCCCTGGCGGCGAGCCGGCAGGCACTGGCCAACGCCGGGGTGGCGCCCGAGGACGTCGAGGCCATTTACGTGGCCACCTGCACGCCCGACATGATTTTTCCCAGCACGGCCTGCCTGGTCCAGTCCGCTCTCGGGGCGAAGCGCGCCTACGGATTTGACGTTTCTTCGGCCTGTGCGGGATTCCTGATGGCGCTGGACACCGCCGCGGCGGCGATTGAATCCGGTCGCATCCGCAACGCCTTGGTGATTGGCGCCGAAAAGCTCAGTTCGGTCACCGACTGGACCAGCCGCGATACCTGCGTGTTGTTCGGCGACGGGGCCGGGGCGGTGGTGTTGAAGCGCTCGGAACGGCCGGGCATCCTGTCGAGCCTGCTGGGCGTCGACGGGTCGTTGGCCGATTTCCTGTCCATTCCGGCCGGCGGCTGCCGGCAGCCGGCGTCGGAAGAAACCCTCCGCAGCCATCTGCACACCATCCACATGGCAGGCCGTGAAACCTTCAAGATCGCGGTGAACACGATGCTGGGAGCGGCGCAGGAGGCGATTGCGCGGGCAGGACTGACGGTGAACGACATTGATTGCATGGTGCCCCACCAGGCGAATTCCCGCATCGTGGACGCGGTGGCCAAGCGCCTGGGCGAGGGCGTGATCGACCGGGTGTTCATGAACCTGGACCGGTATGGAAACACGTCGGCGGCATCGATTCCCATTGCGCTGTCGGAAGCCGTCGCGGCGGGCTGGGTGAAAAGCGGCAGCAAGGTCCTGATGGTCGCCTTTGGCGGCGGTCTGTCCTGGGGTGGAACAGTGGTGGAGTGGCGATGAGCATGATGTTGTTGTTTCCGGGGCAGGGGGCACAGGCGGTCGGCATGGGCCGCGAACTGGCCGAAGGGCTGGCGGAATGCCGGTCGCTCTTCGACCGCGCCAGCGAAATCTTGGGATTCGACCTGTTGAAGCTGTGCGCGGAGGGGCCGATCGAGGAGTTGACCCGGTCGTGCAACACCCAGCCGGCCATTTTCGTGGTCAGCGCGGCGGCGCGGGCCGCGCTGGCGCGCGAAGCCGGCGGGACCCTGGCGGTGGCCGGCGCCGCCGGGTTGAGCAGCGGCGAATGGGCCGCGCTGTACGAAGCGGGGGTCGTGACTTTTGAAAACACGGTGCGCATCCTGCGTGCGCGCGGGCAGTTCATGCAGGAAGCGTGCGAGGCCACGCCCGGGGGCATGCTGACTGTCATCGGCTTGACGGTCGACCAGGTGCGGGAAGTGGCCCAGGCCAGCGGGCTGGAAGTGGCCAACCTGAATTCGCCTGTGCAAACGGTGCTGTCGGGGCATGCCGACCGGCTGGCGGCGGGGGAAGCGGCGGCGAAGGCCGCCGGGGCCAAGCGCGCCCTGCGCCTGACCGTGGCCGGCGCGTTCCACTCGTCCCTGATGAAGCCGGCGGCGGATCGGCTGGCCGACTTCCTGCAAGGCATCGAATTCCGCGCGCCGCAAAGTCCCGTTTGGTCGAACGTGACCGGCAAACCGCATACGACGCCCGACGAAATCCGCCGGCATGTGCCCGGCAATTCCTACCGGCACCCCGCCCGCCCGCACCGTCTCCACAAAGCGCTCGATCTCGCCGTAGCGTTCCTGGGCCACGTAATGATCTACCTGCCCACCGTGCAGGTAGCAGGCGTGGGCGCCG